>JAKDNQ010000480.1 GCA_030456405.1 Nitrospira sp. | reverse complement strand
TGATCCTATGCCTGATTCCGGTTTTGTTCAACAGGACTTTCAGCGCCGCCTCAGGAATATTCCTCCGCTGGGAATGGGGCTGTCAGTCGACGTCTATTCCCCCAACCTGTTTGAGCTGATGAACAAGCTCAAGGAGCGTGGACTTCAGCCAGGCTATCTCGAAGTTTTTAAGGCAACGACGACCGCACTGTCAACGGTGCGACAGGCCATGCCGGATCTCTTGTTCGCATACCATGGGGAAGGGTTGTGGATCACTCAGCCGGACGTTCAAGCCGCTCCGTTCTTTCAGCAGGACGTGGACGAAATGGTTCTGCAACTCAATAGCATACAGAGTCTCTGGCTGAATCACGAATGTGCGATGAAGCAGATGGCGGGCTATTCTTTCGGCACGTATGTTCCGCCTCTCTATACACGGTTGAGCGCTGAGGTGGTGGCGGCCAATGTCGCGGCCGTTCAGCAGATGATGGATCGGCAGGGCTGCCGAGCAGATGGGGCGGCGCCGCTCTTTCTCTTGGAGATGCCGCCGCTCACATATTTTTGCGCGGGCACGATACCGATCTCTCATTTTTTTCGGATTGTCGCAGGGTTGGTCCCATGCGGTCTCGTGCTGGACATCGGGCATCTCTGGACGATCTATCGTTATACTGCGGCTTGTCGACGAATGTCGCTTGAGCGATTCGTCGGGGAGTTTCTCGATGAATTCCCTCTGGATCGAGTCGTCGAAATCCACGTCGCGGGGTTGGCCTGCCATGAGTCGGTTGGTGAGCCAAGAGGAGAGGAGGGCCTTCCGGAATGGATCGACGCCCATGCCGCCCAGATTCCATCGATCCTCTTCAACATACTCGATCAGGTTCTGACCCATTCGAACCTCGTAAGCCTCCGGGCGGTGGCGCTTGAAGTAGACACCAAGTCGATCGAGATAATTGTGGAGGAGTATGCAGAAGCAGTTCGGCGTTTTTCCCCCGTCGTTCAGCAGACGATAGTTCGGGGAACGTCTGTGGAACAACCGATGGAGCTGGCGCCGTATCCAGTCTCCACCCAGATGCCGGTATGTCGGCCAGACCGGCAGCAGTTACGCGACGACTATGTGCGCTACGCGCACGTTATCTCAGGGCAAGCCCCCATGAGAGGGCCGGAGTGGCAGGACACTGCCTCAGATGCGACCGGGATCATTCGTTACCGCACGTGCTATCTCCCGTATGAGATTCTCCATTGGGGAGGAGACCTTGCCGAAATGTTCCCTCAGACATGCCGGGCTTTAGCGGAACGGGGTGTCTGTTTGACAGAGTTTGTTGCCTTCTGGTTTCGGTCTCCACGACCGCTGACGCACTCGTATGATTTCTTCCTCCTGAAGATCGAGCGGTTTCTCGAATTTGTGACAGAACGTGCGTTGGACATGCAGGGGTGCGTACAACGGGAATGTGAGATCTTGCGCCAGGCCTATGCTGAGGCGAATGAAGTGGTGGAACCAGTGATGGAGATGGAGCAAACAGGATGAGTTTCTGGCCGTCACTCCCCAGACCAGTCATCGGGATGGCGCCGATGGATGGGGTCACCGATGCGACCTTTCGCCATACCGTGGCGATGCACGGGAAACCGGATGTCTCCTTTACTGAGTTCACGCATGTACATGACGTCTGCAGGGGACCGGAGTTTTTGTTGGACTCCCTCATCTATCATGAGGCGGAGCGGCCGATTGTCGCGCAGCTCTACGGAAAAGAGCCGGACCTCTTCTATCAGGCGGCTCATGCCGTCTGTGAGTTGGGCTTCGACGGATTGGATATCAACATGGGCTGCCCTTCGCGAAGTGTGGCCTCGTCCGGATCCGGCGCGGGGTTGATCAGAACTCCGGATGTGGCGCAAGCCATTATGCAGGCCGCTCGGCAGGGGATCGCCGATTGGGCGGCCGGTCAGACCCTTGAGGGAGCGGGTCTCAAGCCCGGCAGGGTCGCGGCGCTCCAGCGGATGAACGAGTGGCGGCAGGATGCTCGCCCGCTCGTTCGACACGCGATTCCCCTGTCCGTGAAGACGCGTCTCGGCTACGACGTAGTGGTCGTCGATCGTTGGATCGAACATCTCCTCAGGGAACAGCCGGCAGTCATTTCTCTTCATGGACGGACCTTGCAGCAAATGTATCGAGGGGAAGCGGATTGGAACGCCATTGCTCGGGCGGCAGAAATTGTAAAGGGGAGTGGGACATTGTTGTTCGGCAATGGGGACCTGCACAGTTATTACGATGTCGTCTGCCGTGTGAGGGACAACGGAGTCGACGGCGTGTTGGTTGGGCGAGCCGCGCTTGGAGCCCCTTGGTTCTTTCGGCAGAAAGAGGACGCGCGAATAGTGTTGCAGGAACATCGGTCTGAGGAAGGGCCTGAACTGTGGGTGCCGCCACTCGATGTTCGCTTCGAGGTGTTGCTCGACCATGCTCGACGGTTCGAAGCGGCTTGTGGACAGGGACAGTTTCGGCGGATGCGCAAACATCTGGGGTGGTACTGCAAAGGGTTT
>JAKDNQ010000116.1 GCA_030456405.1 Nitrospira sp. | reverse complement strand
CACGCGGACGGATCGTGACCGTCAAGCGCACGAGATTGCTGCGATAAGAAAATGGTCCCCACGTTCGGAAATTCCGTGTGAGGAAAAGGAGCGTATCCGGACGATATAAGAAATAGGTCGGGTCCGTGTCATAGGATTGTTCGATCTCGATTAATTTCTTCCCGGAAACGATCCCCAACTCTTCATCCAGCACTTCCACGTTAAAGCCCAAGTCCTGCATGGTGGAAATGATAGCTTCAAACATCCGCCGGCGGTCCGTGGTGTCAAATACTCGCGTTTGTGCAGCCCGGACCTTGAGCTGACTCGTTTCCGACAGCCAGATCTGATCTCGCGAGTTCCACTGGTTCTGGTGTCGCAATTCGTAGGGTGAACAGCCCTGAATCAGGAGCGCGCAGAGGAGCGCTGCGCCCACAGCGCTAGCAGTGGCGGTTCGTCTCGGGGTGCGGAGCGCCATGGTGCGACCCTTACTCCTTCGTCAGAAACAGCGAGCGCTCGAGGGATTCAAAGAAATTCTGATAGACCTTGGGATCGTCGATGGGCTTGTTGTTGTAAATGGCATTCGCACGGATGGTCTGACGGTCCTTCGTATCCTGACGCACAGTGACGGTGACGCTGATGACGTCATAATAGTTTGGCTCGGCGAATCGCGCGGCTGTCACGAGTCCGAGCGGTTCGTTGGCTCGCTCGATGATGAACCCGAGGTCTTGCAGCGACGCGAGCACTCCTCGCATGGCCGCATTCCGGTCTGTGACGTCGAAGGTGCGAGTTTGAATGCTGCGGATCTTGAGTTGCGCCTCGGTCAGCGCCAGGAGATTCTGCGGAGTCTCCGGCGTGGCACAGCCGTAGAGCAGGAGGCTTCCGGCCATGAGCAGGCCTCCCCATATGCGTCGCGTGTAACCCATAGGTCCTCGTCTTCGTTCGATCATAGGGTATGCGCTTCCAGGAACACGGCTTTGGAGAGCTTGGTGAAAAACTGCTGGTAGATTTCAGGGTCTCGAATCATTTCCATATACTGTTGGCCAGGCGGAATGTATTGGCGATCGGTTTGACCGTCGCCTTTCCATACGACGCGGTAGAACACAATTCGGACTTGCTGTCTGGTGGCATCATGGTTGAGTGGCCTAGTGACCAGACCCGCCGCGATCTTCTGGTGCAGATCCACCGGTAATTTTCCAAATGAGAGGAGCATGAACAGATCTCGTTGGATATATTGTCCATATTCTCGTGCGCTCCGCTCTTTCGAGGCCCGCAGGAACCCGACCGCGCGCACGCTCTCTTCAATCTGGAAACCGAGATCTTGGAGCACCGCGGCCGACGCAGACAAGAGTTCCTTTTCGTTGGGCGTCTCAAAGAAGCGAGTCTGCGCGACCCGATGTTTGGGCGCTTCCGCTGTCAGCTGAAACAACTCGGCCGGCTGTGTCTGAGTGACACACCCGGTCAGCAGCACGAGCGAGGCCAGGCAGATACCCATTCGCATCACGTTGTCTCGTCCTCCTGCGCTCGACCATTCAGAATTGCGTGGAGTTGTACGCAAAGTCGCGAACCTTCTTTTCTTCGTCGTACTTGATGATGATGGTCAGGGTCCGCTGGCGCTGCGAGCTGGAACTGTTGCGCGAGACGGTGTTAAACAAGATGATCAGCCCGGCAAAGGAAGAACTGGATGTGTCAACCCGGTCGGTCGAGACTTTGTCGTACATCCAGACTTCGCGGCGTTTCTCATCCGTTGTCACGATATTCGGCGAGCCTAGGAGCTCTGCGACCTGAGACGCCGGCATGCCGACTTTGATCTCGCCCTGCACCTTCCCGACGGTCAGCCGGTCCTCTTTGATTTCGGCCTTATCGACCTTATCGCTACCGCAGCCTGCAGCGGCAATCGATACACAGAGTCCCAGTGCGATCCATTTGTTCTTCATCTGGTGCCTCCCTTCTGCGTGATGTCATGTTGGAGCGTGATGCCATTTAACATAGCGCTCCGTGCCCTCTTCTGCAGCCGGCTCGCCCCTCTACCACTACTCTTGGAGCCGGCAGTTTGGCGTTCATGCTTCTCCCGATCTTAAAGGATACACCTTTCGCGAGGAGAAAACACTCAGCATGAGTCGATATGAGTGGGCTTATCCGAGAGCGAATGAACGACGAAACCACTTGGTTGTCGTCGAAGTTCAAGGTGCCAACGGCTGATCTGGCTCATAAGGTGTTCGTCAGGCAGCTTGAGCACAATGTCATTCGTGGGAGCACCACTCATTCCTGACAGCCGACCGATCGATATGACGGGTTGATCCGGCAAGAAGATTCGTTCGCCTGTTTCCTCAATAAGAATGAGGATAGGCCACTTGAGGAGTTCGTGCCAAGACAGGCGAAACAATTCCATTGAGTTCGCAGGGCTCACAAGAGTCACCATTCCAATGGACCGGGAAACGTTTCGAAGATGAGCCGGAAGCGCAGAGAAAGCGGTTTTCGATAACAAAATAGCGCCTGGGTTAGCAGCGGAGGTGATTTTCGAGCAGAGATTGACCGTATCTCCAGCAATGACATTCCCATCAGTCAAGACCGGCCCCCAGTGGATGGCGTTTCTGAACGTCCATTGCTGCTCAGCTGAGAGACGACAGCTCAGGTTCCAGAGCGCGGCTCGAAACTTCACGATGGTGTCGACTGCAGATTCAGCCTGTGAGAAAGCAAGCAATACTCCGTCCCCAGCCGTGTAAATGATTTTCCCGTCCCTTCCAGTTAAAGACGCGCTCAGTAAGGAAGCCATGGCCTGCCGCATCCGGGTCTGCCAGCAGAGGATAGCTACTCTCCTGGATCAAGGTATCAATAATGCCAGATACAAGTAGGCGGTGAGAGAGACGGCTTAAACAGCAGGGACATTAGGTACTCCTCTTCCTCGCACGGCCACAATGCTCAGTCCGGCCACGTTACGGGCCTGGTTTCTTTTGCCGAAGAATCACAAATTGACGTGTAGCAACATATATTGTAAAGTGTGGCTACATTTTACGAGGAGGATCCTATGTCGCAGGTTGGGGTGCGTGAGCTGAAGAATCGGCTCAGCCGATATCTGAAGCGAGTGCAGGAGGGAGAGGAAATTGTTGTCACAGACCGCGGTCGGTCTGTGGCGAAGATCGTTCCCGCAAAGCATTCGATGTTGAGACGGGCGCTTGAGCCATTAGTACGAGAAGGAGCTGTGCGGTGGGGTGGAGGCAAGCCTCATGGGAGCAGCCATCGCCCAGTGATTCGTCAGGTTTCTTTGGCGGACATGGTAGTCGAAGATCGGCGATGATGCTCTATCTGGATACGAGCGCGATGGTCAAATTGTATGTCGAAGAATCCATGTCATCTGAGGTTGCCGGGGCTGTGGAAGAGGCCGAAGCTGTGGCGACATCGCTGATTGCGTATGCTGAGGCGAGGGCTGCGTTTGCGCGTGCTCGTCGAGAAGCCCGCCTATCTGCACAAGCGTATCGACATGTCGTGCAAGAGTTTATCGAGGATTGGAGTCGCTTCGTTGTTGTTGAGGTAACAGACCGGATTGTGAAGCACGCGGGTGATCTGGCAGCCCAGCGTGCATTGCACGGCTTCGATGCATTGCATCTGGCGTCAGCCTTGAACTTGCGCGATCGTCTGACGATCCCTGTGACGTTCTTGGCATTCGATCAGGAGTTAACTCTCGCGGCGAAACGGGAAGCCCTGCACATTCATCCACTTGGGTCAGCCAATCGCTAGGAAGGTATATGCGTATCGAGTGTTGGGCGTCTGCCAGGTTCTCTCACTCATGATGTGATTCCGCATGCAGGGGACTTCGACCCCCAGTTTCCCGCAGGAGGCTTTGAGTTCCCTGGGCCGATCGGCTTGGACAGCCCACTTGTCACAGAGGTGAACAAAGATTGGGAGCCTCCTAATCCAAGCAGCACCGCTGAGATTGTTGTGAAGGGGAAGACGCTTGCCCAAGTCGCCGCAGAATTGAATCAGTTCTCCGAATGGGGTCGAGGTGGGGGGAATATTCGCTCTGACAGGTTGGAAAACGTCAAAACTCCTGAAGTGACCGTGCCTGGTACAAATCGATATGGACCCTATCGATTTCGATAGCGGGCAGGTTAATCGTACTTCAGCCTAGTCTTCTCCGGACTTACTGAATCAACCGCCCGTTCATTGTAAGGGTAAGGTATTTTCGGTGCTTGTTCCATGGGAGTCATGAACTGGCTATCGATGGGATTGCACAGCCAAGATTGACGAGCAGCGACTCTAAGCGTGCTGCTAAACCACGACAAGTTTCATCAAGCGCCTCCAGTGCCGCGAGCTCTCAGATTGGACATAGAGCATACAGAGGTGAGATTCTGGTCTCTACTCCTCAGAGAGTGATACGATCGCATTACTATCGGCACGTAGATGGAGAAAGGATATCTCGATGGCCATGTCTGAGGCTGTGTCGAGTGGGGAGGTTCAGGCTGCTTGGGCTAAGCTGACCGAGGAGATTCGTACAGGGGTTCTTTTGACGCTGAGAAACGGCCGACCGTTTGGATCGCATGTGCCCTATGTGTTTGGCGAACATTGGACGCGCGCCTATATTCATGTGAGTCGGTTGGCGCTGCACACCGACCATCTGTTACATGACCCTCGGGTAGGGTTGTTTGTCTCGGAGCCGGATCGGCCTGGGAAGAACCCGTTGGCTCTACGGCGGATAAATCTTCAGGGTGAGGCGGCGCTGTTGGATGTCGGCGCGCCGGACTACGCCGACATGAAGGAGCGCTATCTGACCCGTTTCCCTCAATCGGCTATGATGTTTGGTTTTGCAGATTTCTCGCTCTGGGAATTGCGGCTACAAGACGCACACTTGGTGTTAGGGTTTGGGCAAGCCTACCTCTCACATGCAATAGCTCCCCTTGTTTGGCTACATCAAAAGCCTGAGCAGAAAGGCATGTAGCACATTATGGTTCGTTCTGAGCGGAGGATCGGTAGGCGAAATAGAGCGCAATACTTCCGACCAGCGCAATGATCAGACTTGCGATGAAGATGGTGGAAAAACTCAGTGGCGCAATGTAACGGTGGTAAAGAAGGGGCAGAAGAATGGGGGCGATTACGGCCACAGCGAGGCCTATTATGTGACGTTTCAGATAGATCGGTTCGCCTGGCTTACGCCTCATGTCCGACGAGCCCTATCATGTGTGTATCGGGCGGAGACCTTCCGATTTGTCCCACTTCACCCTAAGGGGGACGGCCAGACTGTCCTTCACTGCGCGCATCGGACGAGCACAGTTTCATCGTGCGCGTTCTGCGAGCAAGAAGGATGGTCTGGCTGTCCCCCGCGCACTTCTATTTTATAAGAAACGATCGTGAACTTTCTCCCGAGGCGGTGGTGACGGTGAGGAGAACCAGGCCTTTTTTCCCACCGCTCGGCACGGTCGTGGTGATGCTGTCGTTCGTCTGGCGAAACTGAGCCGGGTGACCCGGACCGAAGGAGACCCCTCGTAAACAGGCTGCCTCGCCGAAGTTGGTTCCTGTAATAGTGACTTTGTCTCCGGCTTTTCCTTCGTCGGGGGTGAGCTTGTCCAGTGTTGGCGCCTCACCGGAACAGGGTGCGGCTTTTCCTGCAGTCTCTGCCGTGGTGTATTTTGGAGCAGTCACTTTTGGAGAGGCCGCTTTTGAGGCAGACGCGCTTGTAGGTTCTTTAGCCGGCTTTTTTGCGTTCTTCTCTTGCTTGACTGGTTCAGCGGCCCAGGTGACGGTTGGGCTGATCGCTGCCAGGCTGAGAGTCAATACTCCGATTGCTATCGTGATTCTGCGGCCTGTTGCTGAATGCATGTTCGACCTCCGAGTTATTTGTCATGTCGATCACCGGTATCAATCTTCGATCGTCGAAATGTCGCCAACGTCCTGCCCGAGCTCTTTTGCTTTGAGCACCCGCCGCATGATTTTACCCGAACGGGTTTTGGGGAGCGAAGGCACAATGTCGATTTCGGACGGGACGGCGATCTTGCCCAGCTCCGTCATCACTTGATCTTTGATCGACTGGATCAGTGCCGGGCTGTCCACTTCCCCTTGCTTCAAAATGATGAAGGCCTTGATGGATTCGCCGACGAGCTTGTGCGGTTTGCCGATGACCGCCGCTTCCGCGACGGCATGGTGGCTGACGAGCGCGCTTTCCACCTCGGCGGTGCCGAGTCGGTTGCCGGCCACTTTGATCACGTCGTCGGCGCGGCCCATGAACCACATGTACCCGTCTGCATCTTTGTGGCAGATGTCGCCTGCGGTGTAACAGTTCGGGATCGTGTTCCAATAGGTTTTGTAGCGTTCCGGATCTTTGTAGATGGTCCGCATCATCGAAGGCCAGGGCTTCTTGATGACGGCAAGGCCGCCGACGTTGGCTGGGAGGCTGTTGCCTTGGCTATCCACGACATCGGCTTCGATTCCGAGAAAGGGCCTGGTTGCGGAGCCTGGCTTCAAGGGGACGGTCGGCAATGGGGTAATCAGGATGGAGCCTGTTTCGGTCTGCCACCAGGTGTCCATGATTGGTTTATTCCCCCCGGCTGCGCGATGGAACCATTCCCAGGCTTCGGGATTAATCGGCTCGCCTACGCTGCCAAGAATGCGAAGGGTGGAGAGATCGTATTTCTTGGGCCAGTCTTCTCCATAGCGCATGAGCAGTCGAATGGCGGTGGGGGTCGTATAGAAAATCGAGACACCATAGCGTTCGATCAAATCCCACCAGCGGCCAGGGTTCGGATAGTC
>JAKDNQ010000479.1 GCA_030456405.1 Nitrospira sp. | reverse complement strand
TCGTCATCGGCACACTGGCCGGCATCGGTGTAGTCGTGCTGCTCGTGATGTTTGTGTATGTCGTTCGACTCATTCTCAAGAAGGAATTATAGCTGACAGCTGATGGCTGTGAGCTGAAAGCTGTTCTATGTTTACCGGCATCGTCGAAGAACTCGGCGCTATCATCTCGATCGACAGGACCCTCGCCGGAACGAGGATGGTGATTTTAGCCTCAGCGGTGATGGGCGACCTCAAGATCGGGGACAGCATCAGCGTCAACGGCACCTGCCTGACCGTGGTGAACAAAAGCGAGCAGAGTTTTTCTGTGGAGGTCTCCCCTGAAACACTCTCCGTGACCACCCTCGGGCAGTTTATTGCCGGCGCACCGCTGAATTTGGAGCGGGCGATGAAGCTCAACGAACGACTCGGTGGCCATCTTGTGGCCGGCCATGTGGACGGCATCGGCACAGTTCGCAGCCGCCAACTGGATGGGAACGCTATTCTGTTCACAATCGAAGCCCCACCGGACATTCTACGACACTGTATTGTGAAAGGGTCCGTGACCGTTGACGGCATCAGTTTGACGATCAACCAGGTGACAGAGCGTGGTTTCTCGGTCTCGATCATTCCTCGCACGGCGAAGGTTACGACCCTTGGCCTTAAACAAGTTGGCGATCAAGTCAATCTCGAATCGGATCTGATTGGGAAATACGTCGAACGATTGCTGCAGGAGTGGGGACAGCTTCCCGCGAAACCGGCCCCTGTCATCGACAAAGACTATCTCCAAAAGCGCGGCCTCCTCTGACAGAATGCTGAAAAGGGGGCGGAGTAGCTGGGACGATCCCCGTGCTCGCGCAACGCGCGGCCTAAGAAGGCCCTCGTTGGACGCGCGCAGTAGGGATCATCCCAGCCACCCCTTAGTAAGTGATAGTTCGCTGCGGCCTTGCTTGGGACAAGGCGCGTCTCGGCGCGCCAGGGTTGGGCGGGTGAGAAGTCTGGAATTTTTGAGCATCCTGCAGAGTCAGTATCCACCGGTCATCTTCTAGGATAAATAGGGTTCAGGTTGGCAGATATACCCGCTTCGCCCAAACGTTTAACCGTAGATCGCCTGCTCTCGAAGCTTGGAATTGCTTCCCGTGGGACGAGCCAGGAGTGGATCAGTGCAGGGCGCATCCGTATCAATGGACGAGTCATACGCGATCCAGCTACATGGGTTGTGTGGCCGAAGGATTCTGTTTCGATAGATGACAAACCGATTCAGGAGTCGGTCAAACGATTTGTCCTCTTTCATAAACCCAAAGGGGTGATCACGACGCACAGCGATGAGCAGGGGCGCAAGACGATCTTTGATGTGTTGCCGACAGATCTGAGATATCTGCATGCCGTCGGGAGACTCGATCAGGCGACCAGTGGTCTCCTTCTGCTCACCAACGATTCGGTCTTGTCGAGTTTTCTCACCGACCCGGCAAATGAAGTCATGAGGACTTACCTGGTCTCTGTGCGGGGAGCATTTACTGAGACAGAAGCTACAGAGGCCGTCGTTGGTGTAGTTGATGCTGGTGAGCGCCTTCGATGCCACCGCGTGAAGATTCAAAAGAGTTCCGGGCGCGAATCACATCTGGAAGTTGTCTTGATCCAGGGGAAAAACCGGGAAATTCGAAGACTGTTCAAGGCACTAGGGCATGAGGTGACCAGGCTCAGGCGCATTCAATACGGTCCATTCAAACTGGACGATCTTCCGTCAGGGGCGTGGAAAGAAATTTCAGTCGAGGACGTGAGAAAATCGCTCCAACTGCCCTACGCGACCGGTTGGCCGAAGTCGGCAACAGAAGATGTCAGCGAGGCAAAAAAATGGGGGAGGTGATGGCCACATCACCTCCCCCGACTTCCTCTGCGTGGGGGAGAGCCCATAGCGTGAGGAAAGCAGCGGGTGAATCTTACCATGAACATTCCCATGAAAGAAGAACTAATATTTTAATTTAATCATATGCTTACATGGATATTTTATTGGAATGCTTGGCAGAGGTGAGGCGGTAGAAAGACTCCGTAACACAAACCATGGGATGTTGGTGTCAGAGGGACAATAGGATAAATAGGGGGGAAGGGCAGCCTGGCCGTCTTCCTGTTCGCGGAACGCGCACGATGAAGGGAGTGGAATGGCACCCGTGCTGATCCCTTGCTCCCGGAACGCGCACGATCAGAATGTGCTCGTTCGACGGCCGCAGTAGGACCAGCACGGGTGCCATTCCACTAAGGAGAAAAGCAAGCAAGCTTGGAAGGATCATTTAAAAGGAATGTGCTCGCCCCGGGAGGAGAGCACGTCTCGGCATGCTCGGGGTGGGCGGGTGAGAATGTCGCGCGCAATCGAGGATCGACCAGGCTGCCCTTTAAAATGACGTAGGAGATTGAGAAGACGCGCGCAGCGGAAGATCAATCAGTCCCCATCCCTGAAGAGGGAACGAAGCTCGGAAGATGGGGTGCAGGGGCGTGCGGAGCTTTCTTTGCTCCCGGAGCGCGTGCCCTGAGAAGGA
>JAKDNQ010000478.1 GCA_030456405.1 Nitrospira sp. | reverse complement strand
GAACGATAGCTTCCTTCCGGATCGATAGGATCGAGGTGTGGAGAGAGGGCCGAGACTTTAATGGAAAGCTGGACTCGCGGGATTGACCCGAGGTGGTCCCGCTCCAGCAAGGAAATGGATGGCCACGAGGCCGCTTCTCGCCCGAACAGATGGAGGGCATCCATACAGCGATCGCGGTATCGATCCGCTTCACGATCGCTGATGGTGGCCTCGCCCAACAAATCGACTGACCAGGCTCGTCCATGTTTCCACAGATCCGCCAACCGCGGCGCCGCTTCCTCTATCGTCGCGCCGGCAATAAAGGTGCGAGCCATATGTTCAACCTGACTTCTGATCGCCTTCCCGCTGAGTCTGGCGCCTACACTGGTGGCGGAGAGCGCCTTGAGTCCCCACTGTGTGCCGAAAAGGGGGGTGTCTCCTTCGCCCAGGTACTCGCGCGCCAGCGTGACGACTTGCTCGTCGTCTGTGATCGAAGGCAAGACATCGATAAATCGAAAGAGCTGCGCTTTGAATTGACTATCCTGCATGGCGAGGTTGAGCGCCTGGTGCGACCACCAGCGCCCCTCAAAGAGCGTCGGAGTTCGACCGGCGGAAAGACGGGCGAGTTGCTCGCCAATACGGTATACAAGAGGCTGAAGAGGAGAAGAATCGTCCGGCATCTATACCTCCCTGATAGTGGAACAGAGAGCCAGTCTCAGTATACTGTAAGCATATGCTTGAAACATTTCTGAAATTTCGGTATGCTGTCACACGCCTATTAGATCCTTCCGCTGGGTTTGGCCCAATGAAAATAAGACGTGCGGGTGTTCATTTTTAGGGAGAGTCCATGCTCTCGGCAACAACTGAAGCTACACCAATTAAAGAAGTCTTTTCGGTAGGAAACTTTCTTCTCTTCTGCGCCATTGTGGCTGGCGCAATGATCGGTATTCCCCTGTACGGCTATTACTACGGATTCAGCTTCTTCGACTGGATGCTGTTTGCGGTGATGTACATCGTCACTGGCATGGGTATTACCATCGGCTATCACCGGCTTATATCGCACCAAAGCTTTGAATGCCCGAACTGGGTCAAGGCCTGTATTCTCGTCGCCGGCGGTTGGGCCCTCCAAAATTCTGCCCTCAAGTGGGGCAGCGACCATATCCGCCATCATGCCAAAACCGATGAAGAAGAAGATCCCTATAACGCGAGCAAGGGATTCTGGCACAGTCACTGTGGCTGGCTCTTTTATAATGGCGTCCATCGTAAAGAAAAATATGAGATCCGTCTACGCCGCGACCCCATCGTGATATGGCAAGATCGCTATTATTGGCCGATCGTGGTCACGGGACTTCTGCTCCCTTTTGTCCTTGGCGTCTGGCACGGTGGCTGGCAGGGAGGCATCAGCGGCTTCCTCCTGGGTGGCCTTTTCCGAATGTTTATGGTCCTGAACTCCACCTTCACGATCAATTCGCTCTGTCACATGGTGGGAGCGCAGCCCTATAGCAAGAAAGACAGCAGCCGCGATAGTTGGCTGGTCTCCTTTGTCAGTTTTGGCGAGGGGTATCACAATTTTCATCACGCGTATGCGCGCGATTATCGCAATGGACCTCAGTGGTACAATTTCGACCCTTCGAAATGGATCATTTATACACTCTCGCTGATCGGACTCGCGAGTAATCTACGCCGCAACGATCCCACCGTTGGGTAATCGATCCACGCATACAGGTAAATAGACTGAAGGCTTTTAGGGTTGGAGCTTTAGCCTTCAGCCTATCTACCTGGCCTACTATTCACCCTTAGCTCATTAGGCCCATTTTCTTTCTCCTCGTCCTTCGCTTATGATGGAGCATTGGCCTGAGAGCCAGTCCTATTTCAATTGAGCGCCCAAGGGAGGAATGTGTTATGGCTGATGAACACTCTGCTGGCCCCCAGGCTGGTCACGGAAAAGACAATCTCATTCCCGGAGTGAAATACGTTATAGCCGTCAGCAGCGGCAAAGGCGGGGTCGGCAAATCCACGGTCTCCGTCAATCTCGCCGTCGCCCTCGCCTTAACCGGCGCGAAGGTCGGCCTACTCGACGCAGACATCTATGGCCCGAACATCCCCATGATGATGGGCGTGAGCAAGCCTCCGGAACAGCAAGACGGCAAGATCGTTCCCGCCAACAGTCACGGCGTCAAACTCATCTCCATGGGATTTTTCGTTCCTGAAGACACCGCCGTCGTGTGGCGAGGTCCCATGGTCCATACCGCCATTCAACAACTGTTCCGCGACGTGCTCTGGGGCGAGCTGGATTATTTGCTCATCGATTTGCCTCCCGGCACCGGAGACGCACAGCTTACCCTTACCCAGTTGGTCCCGTTGACCGGCGCGGTCACTGTCACGACACCACAAGAAGTCGCGCTGCACGACGTCCGTAAAGGCATGATGATGTTCCAAAAAGTGAATGTGCCGCTCCTCGGCATTGTGGAGAACATGAGTTATTTCCTCTGCGGCCACTGCGGCGAGCGAACCGAAATATTTTCGCATGG
>JAKDNQ010000477.1 GCA_030456405.1 Nitrospira sp. | reverse complement strand
TTCGGAATTTTCAATCCCTGCAGCTTCCTTCTACTACTTTCGCGATCCTCACGACCAGCTGACTCAATCGCGTCACGCAAGTCACTGTTTCCACTCCCCTCACCTCTTCATGGAATCTCGGCGAATGACGCCGACGTATCCACGAGGAAACCAAGGAGGTTTCTATGACATCCTCCAACAAGTTGATACGGGGCGCTCTCATGTTGGTGATCGGGTTAGGCATCACCGGCTTCGTCGAGACGAGCCGAGCGGAAACGGAGTCGACCTCGTTTAATCTGCCTGTAGAAACGGTGGCGGACTATCTGTATGCCCTGATTGAAGCGGACCGTGAGGTCTACACCAAGCATGTCGTTGAACGAATGCAGTCCAAGGGGGTGGTCGTAGCTTCGGAAAACTGGGAGGAGAAAAATACCCTGCCTCTCCCGGCTCAACTCTTGATGGAGTCAGGCCGCGTCGTGGCAAGAAAAGGGCTCGGCGTGCAGTATCGATTGATCAGCCTCTGGCCGATCAATCAACGCAATGTCGCCAGAAGTGAGTTCGAGAAGATCGGCCTGGGGACGATTCTCACTCATCCGACCAAGCCCTATACCGCTTTTGTGAAGGAAGGAGGAGCCCGCTACTTCCAAGCCGTCTATCCAGATCTGGCTGTGGCCCAGGCTTGTATCGGCTGCCATAATTCCCACCCGGACAGCCCAAAACGAGACTTCAAGATCAACGATGTCATAGGAGGGCTGGTGATTAGTATTCCAGTGAAATAGATACACCCACTGGAGAGATCACAATCTGGCCGGCCAGCTGGTCAAATGAGACACTGACCTTGCTTTCGTTCGTACTCACTGCTGTCCACGCAATAGGGGACGAAGTGCTTTGATTGCAGTGAGAACGATTCGCCCTCTGCAGGAACTGATGAACAGGACGATACCAGTCTCCTCACTTATTGATGGGGGCAAGCGACTGTCCGTTCTCCGACATACATTTCCAAAACTTAAATCTTCCCCTATCCATGCCGACCGTGTTGACGATGCCTCTCGATACATGCGCGCTGAAATGATTTCCCGGCACTTCTCTCTCTGCTGTCTGTACGCATTGATCGACCATGCGTTCGAGTTCACGCTGTTGTGTATCCGTGGGATTGGAAACAAAAGGAACAGTCTTGAAAGACTTTTTATCTAGCGCCTCGGTAATGGATGGCTCTCCAGCCTTGACCATCGCCGAGCTGAACACCAGGCACATCGATGCGGCAATCACGAAAAGCAGAGTAAGGTTAGATCTTGTTACCATACATTGGGATCCCTGACTTGCTGGAATCGCCGATCACCGCGCCGGCGCGTGACGCGTCGTTCGCCGGCTGTGTGCGAGACAAGCAAGACGCGCGCGCAATACCGTAACTCCATCATGCAAGATTATGCCTTCTTCGCGCACCGAAACCCAGGGAAGTATAAGCTCCGGAACGACGGAGGATCCCAGTACCGATCAGAGGATCGCAGGTTTCGCACACTGCTGTTCCAGGCGCCGCCACGGATCACTTTGAACCCGCCCGTTGGCAACCCTTCCGGGTTCTGCTGCGGGCTGTTCTTATAATAGTCAGTGTCATACCAGTCGCTGACCCATTCCCAGACGTTACCGGCCATGTCATAGAGGCCATAGGGACTCTTGCCATTTTCCAACGTTCCCACCGGCGCCAATGCCTCATAGTTGTGCGACCCTGTTTTCCCATAATTCGCGTGGAGCGGCGTCGGGGGATCGTTGCCCCAGGGATAGAGGCGGCCATCCGTCCCTCGCGCCGCCTTTTCCCACTCCGCCTCCGTCGGCAGACGTTTGCCGGCCCATTTGCAGTAGGCAGCTGCATCCGCCCAATCTACATTGGAGACCGGCCTCTTCTGGTATGTCGATTGGTTCATCGTATTCCAGTCCAACGGCGCGCGGGCCTCTCCTGACCGCAGAAATTCCGCATACTGACCTACTGTGACTTCGTACACATCCATGGAAAAGGCATTCACCTGGACCTTGTGCGCCGGTCGTTCATCTACATCGCCATCCTGACTTCCCATTGTAAACTCTCCCGCCGGTATCACCGCCATCGATCCCAGCGGAGGTTTCAATACCATAGGCTTCTCCTGGCTCTGTTTCTGTTCCGTCACCGACGGTTTAGCCCCCTTCTCATCAGATGGAGCAGCCATCGCGGGGTAAGCCGCGAGCACGAACAACGCAAACAGTATAAGCATCCGTCTCATGAACCGCCTCCGCTTTCTACTGAAGAAATCATGACACCCTCTTATCACATAGCCCAATGGGCGGGAACTATAAAGCTTCACGCCTCAGAAAAACAACCGCGTAAGCCCCGTAATTACCCCGCTAGGTCCATCACGCGACCCTCTCCCCTATGATGGAGGGTCGCGTGACATGACGAATGGTGATGAACATACGAGCGAAGAAGCCAGGAGCCAGAGACTATCAATTCTTCGCGCACCGAAACCCGTTGAGCCCCTGGTCTGTCGGCGAAATGAGACT
>JAKDNQ010000476.1 GCA_030456405.1 Nitrospira sp. | reverse complement strand
GCGTCGCGATCTCATCGCTGGCCGATATGGAACGACTCTTTGAGGACATTCCGCTC
This sequence comes from Nitrospira sp., assembly GCA_030456405.1. The sequence goes on along the minus strand of JAKDNQ010000476.1, from coordinate 2,457 downwards.
GACCAGGTCACCACGTCGATGACGATCAATGGGCCGGCCGCCGTAATCTTCGCCATGTACCTGGCTGTGGCGGAAAAACGTGGCATCTCCGTTGAACGTCTGGGCGGCACGTTGCAGAACGACATCCTGAAAGAATACATCGCCCAGAAAGAATGGCTCTTCCCCCCTGAACCCTCGCTGCGTCTCATCACCGACACCATCGCCTACTGCGGACAATATGTACCGAAATGGCATCCGATCAGCATCAGCGGCTATCACATTCGTGAAGCGGGCTCGACCGCGGTGCAGGAACTGGCCTTTACCCTCTATGACGGACTGACCTATGTCGAGGCAGGGGTGAAGGCCGGTCTCACCGTGGACAGTTTCGTTCCGCAGCTCTCGTTCTTTTTCAACGTCCACAACGACTTCTTTGAAGAGATTGCCAAATTCCGGGCTGCTCGACGGCTCTGGGCCCGTGAAATGGAACATCGCTACCATCCGAAAGATCCTCGATCATTGCAGCTCCGCTGTCATGCGCAGACGGCCGGCTGTTCACTGACGGCGCAGCAACCCATGAACAACGTGGTCCGCACCACATTACAGGCTCTCGCGGCGGTGTTGGGCGGGACGCAATCCCTCCATACCAATTCCATGGACGAAACTCTGGCTTTGCCTTCCGAAGAAGCGGTGAAGCTCGCGTTGCGCACGCAGCAGATCATCGCCCAGGAGAGTGAGGTCACTAACTGCGTCGACCCTTTGGGCGGGTCGTACTATCTCGAAGCGTTGACGAATCGACTAGAAGACGCAGCGCTCGCCTACTTCCGTAAACTGGATGACATGGGCGGCATGGTACAGGCGATTGAACAAGGATTCCCTCAGCGGGAAATCCTCGATGCCTCGCAGCGGTATCTGCGCGACGTGGAGCGTAAGGAACGGATCGTCGTCGGTGTCAGCGACTATGTGGAGCAGGAGGAACGTCCGATCCCGATCCTCAAGGTCGGACCGGAAGTGGAGCAGGAACAGGTGGCGTGCCTCTCGGATCTGCGCAAGTCGCGCGATCCGTTCAAGATGGCCGGTGTATTGGAGGAGCTGCAGGAAGCGGCCTCCTGCAGCGAGAACGTCATGCCGTATCTGATCGAAGCCGTGAAAGCCAAGGCGACGCTGGGCGAAATTTGCGCGGCGCTCAAGGAGGTATTTGGGACATACAGGGAGCCGGTGGTGTTATGAGAGCAATCAGCAGTCAGCGATCAGCCATCAGCATGAATCGGTCACTCCGAGAATTCCTAGCTGAACGCTGATAGCTGAAGGCTAAATGTTTGGCGAACGCATGAAGCTCGGAGCATTTGAAATATATCCCGTGAGCGACGGTCGGTTTCGGCTCGATGGCGGGGCCATGTTCGGGGTCGTGCCGAAAGTTATATGGGAGAAGTGTTGTGCTGCCGATGAGCTGAACCGCATCCCGCTGAGTCTCACCTGTCTGCTGATCCGGGCGCATGGGAAGAACATCCTGGTGGACACAGGGTTGGGCTCCAAGGTGGACGACAAGTTTCAGCGCATGTTTGCGGTCGATCGTACTCCCACATTGTTGGAATCCTTGAAGCACCTGGGTCTTGGTCGAGAAGACATTCACATGGTCATCAATACCCATCTGCATTTCGACCATGCGGGTGGGAACACGATGAAACAAACGGACGGGACCATCGTGCCCACCTTTCCCAACGCCAAATATTTCATTCAGCATGGTGAATTTGACGATGCAGCCCGTGCCAATGAACGCACCAAGGCAAGCTACCGGCGGGAGAACTTCACGCCGATTGCCCACGTGAATCAGTGGGAATTCCTGCACGGCGACGCGGAATTGCTCCCTGGGATTACCGCCGTCGTCACTGCCGGACACACGCGCTGCCATCAGGGCGTGAAGATCGAATCGGAAGGGAAGGCGGCCTTCTTCCTCGGCGATCTGATCCCAACGGTGTCTCATCTGCCCCTCCCCTACATCATGGGGTACGACCTGTCTCCTATCCAAACACTCGAGACGAAACGATGGGTTCTGGACCGGGCCTTCGAGCAGCAATGGCTGTTGTTCTTTGAGCATGATCCGTTGATCCAGTCGGGGCATGTCCACAGGGATCAGGAAGGTAAATATTTTCTCCGTGAGGTGAAGGCATGGCAGTAGCGGCAACACCTATCCGTGTCTTGATCGGCAAAGTCGGACTCGACGGTCATGACCGCGGGGTGAAATTGATTGCGCGCGCGTTGCGTGACGCCGGCACTGAAGTGATCTATACCGGCCTCCACCAGACACCGGAGCAGGTCGTCAGCACGGCGATTCAAGAGGATGTGGATGCGATCGGATTGAGCATCCTCTCCGGCGCGCATAATACGCTCTTCCGGCGTGTGTTGGAGCTGCTCAAAGAACAGGAGGCCGGTCACATCGTCGTGTTCGGCGGCGGAATCATTCCCGACGAAGATCTTCCC
>JAKDNQ010000115.1 GCA_030456405.1 Nitrospira sp. | reverse complement strand
CGCGTCACTTTTGATTCTCGCAGACGTTTCAGCTTTCTTTGAAGGGATTCCTATTCTGGGCCGTGTTTCCCAAGCGCGACGGGAGATCACAGATATTTGATTAATATGGTCGGCCTGTATGCACAGACGGGGCGGCACTCACAACCGGCATGGCCCAGCCTTCCTTCTTGCAGCCACGGTAGTACACGAGTACTTTTTTTACATACTCCTGTGTTTCTTTGTAAGGAGTGATCTTCCCATATCGATCCACAGTATGCTCACCGGCGTTATGGGCCGCCAGGGCTAACCGGGTGTTCCCGTTGAACCGGTTTAGGAGGTATCGAAGGTGCTTGCCCCCACCAGTGATGTTTTCATTTGCATCGTAGAGGTGACGCACGCCATGGCGGATGGCGGTTTCTGGGACTAATTGCATGAGTCCTACTGCCCCCGCCTTAGAGATGACAATCGGGTTGAAAGAAGTTCGGCTTTCATCACTGCCAGAAGCAAGGCCGGTTGAACGTGGTGCTGCTGAGCTGCGCGGATGATGGCCTGCTCAAGTTCTAGACTCGCCACTCCACTGTGATATCGGGCGTTGCGGTGAAATGCTGCGACAGGCTGGCTTGTCGGGACATTCGTGGGCCGACGTAATCATAGGCCTGTGCATCGGCGAGGACAACGGGGGCCCAAGTTGCCACCAGCTCCAACACCACGCAGGCGGTATATCTGGCTGACCTCTTATTGTTCAATGTCTGGTGGCATAAGCCGTCATGGTCATGATGAGGCTAATTATGATGCCCGACCTTGTTCATTTTTGTTCCCCCCCCGTGCCAAAACCAGCGTAGCCATGCAGCACGTCTTTTATGATAACCGGGAGTTGATCTTATCTTGTGACGCTTTAACAGCAGGCTCTATGCCGTTCTTCCTGGAGGGTTAAATGATTGGCTATTTAGATATTTCAATGATTTGTCGTGGTCTATACTCTGGCTTTCATAGGGAGATTAGGGTGAAGGCTCCATTGTTTTGGCCCTTCCTTGCCGGACTTCGCGGTTGAGTATGAAAGAGAGCAGAGGCTGTAATTTCTGATGGGGATAGACATATCGAATGGGGGGGCCTCTCGCGTGTCGAAGGAGACTATGGTACTCTGGTGCTCCCGCTTTGTCTGACTGGAAGGATTCGATTACTGTGGTAAAACTCAGATACTGCGAGCGGGTGCAAGCACAGTTCCCCGTTGTATTTGCTGGGGAGGCCTATGTGGGGGAAGGGACTGTGCTTAACCTCTCTGTCCCAGGCTGCGCCATCCACAGCCGAAAGCCCATACAGCCGGGCTCCTATCTTGAGATGAGAATGCTTGTGCCTGATACCACGCCTCCGCTCCGAGTCGGATTAGCCAAGGTCCGTTGGTGTGAGGGGCGTCGGTTTGGTGTCGAATTTATTCAAATGCCTGGTGAAGACCAAGTCCGCTTGGGCCGTCTTGTCAAAAATGAGATCCCACTCGCGACGGTATCACTGTCAGCCGGTAGCAAGGGACATATTTCCGGGAATGGCCTTACTGGACTGTGAGGGGGGAACGCGTATGACGAGAGGTCTTGTACTTATCATGATACTGATCCTGGCAGGCTGCGCTGACTCCTATACTGTATTCCATAGCCAGACAGGCAACCCGATCATATTGGCTCGACGCGCATATTCTTATGAAAATTGCCTCTCCACGGTGCGGGAGGAGGCGGCCCGACTCGGAGTCTCGCTGAGTTCGGTGCACGTGAGAGGTTCTTGGCAAGGTCGATCCCTTCTCTGGCCCTTCGAGCCGGGGTATGCCTGCGAAGGGGCTATTGGCCCTGAACGTCTTCCCAGCGGGGTCTATGGACACGGTCGCCCTCTATAGGGCAGGCACCGCCCATTTCTGCACGTACGACTCACCGTATGACAATCTTGGAATGGTCGGAATAACGCCGAAGAGTTGCGCCGTCGAGCTGATCGTTCCGCGCAGGCTACACAAGGTGCTTGTGTCCTGATTGCCCGCCACGATTCTCTGACCGCCCATAGGTGACAACCTTGTTGGTTTTCCGCTGCTGACTCAGAGCCGGCCCTTCCTCTACCGGGAGAGTGAGATGGTCTGTAAGGCTTTGCCATACGTGTTCGTCGTTTGGCACCCATTTGAGTTCGACTCCGTTCGCTTACGATATTGTCGCATTTTCTTTGCCCTCCCTCGTCTCTTGGCTATAATCAAATTTGCATAGTAGCCGGCCTCGTTGCGGACAATCGGTCCAGCCCTAGAAATGAGGAACCGGCATAGGAGTTCACGCGGAAGCGGGGTGTCACATGATCAAAGCGCTTCTCGTTGAAGACAATGACATCGACGCTCAGCTCACACAGGACCTTCTTTCTGAATGGAGTATCGAGGAGTTCAGGATTACCCGTGTGAAAACGCTGGGAGAAGGACTCGCACTTCTCAGCCGTGAGCGATTCGATGCTGTGCTCTTGGACCTATCGTTGCCGGATGCGTTCGGTCTTCCTACGGTCAGGCAGGTTCATGCGACCAGTCCGACGATTCCCGTTGTCGTTCTGAGTGGCGTGAGCGACCAAAGTCTTGCTCTTCAAGCTGTCCAACAAGGAGCACAGGATTACCTTGTCAAGGGGCAGGGGCATCCTGAGTTGCTTGCTCGTGCTGTCCGCTATGCGATAGAGCGGAAACGCTCCGAAGAACATCTGACATACCTCGCGCAGTACGATCACTTAACCGGATTGGTCAATCGTACCCTCTTTCGCGATCGTTTAGTTCAAGCCATGGCTCGAACCAAGCGTATGCAGCAACCAATTGGTCTCATGCTGCTCGATCTCGATCGATTCAAAGCGGTGAATGATACCTTCGGCCATGACATGGGTGACGAGTTGCTTAAAGCCGTCACTGAACGGCTCAAGGTCTGCGTGCGGGAAGTCGATACGGTGGCGCGGATGGGCGGGGACGAATTCACAATTATTCTTGAAGGGGTCTTGTCCGAACAAAACATTCTTGCGGTGGCAACGCGTATCGCTGAATCGATGGCTGTGCCGTTTGATCTCAAGGGGCAACATATCTCCATCGGTGTCAGCATCGGGATTACGATCTATCCTCAAGACGATCAGTCGATTGACGAATTACTGAAGCACGCCGACACGGCCATGTATCGGGCCAAACAGCAGGGCGGCAATGCATTTCATCTTCATGAATACTCCAGAAATCATCCGGCCAATCTTCTTCCATAGCAAGAGACCGCGACGGACATTGCGAATCAGGGCAGAGATATCTTCTTGTTCTTCTCCGAGGCCGCTTTCTACCTTCTCCACGCGGATTCCCTAAGGACCGCGGTTTTGGATATCCTAGCTCATCACCGTCCGATGTCCCCTAACGGCTGATCTGTCACGATCACGGTTCCGCGTGGATTGGGGGTAAGCATATTTGAGGTGTCGAGTGACTCCCGACCAGGAGTAGGGTGGCAGTCTGGAGTGAGCACGATCCCCCAGTGCTGATTGTCACTGCACGTATTATTGACGAGAAGCGCTTCCGCGTGATGAAAGAGGAGAATTCCGCTCAACATATTCTCTCGACACTGGTTTCTGACGAGCTCAGGGTGGCTTCCAGGGTCTCGGACCGCAATGCCGAAATGGTGGTTTGCGCGACAGACATTATCGGCAATTCTCGGTTGTGCGCCGGCAAACACAAAAATCCCTGATTCCCGGTTGCCACAGACGTCGTTCTCGATAAATGTGGGCCTCGATTGTGGGCCATAAATCACCACGCCGGACAGAACACCCTCCGTGGCGCGGCATTGTGTCACTGTACAAGAGGAGTCGAGCAGGTTCATCGCCGAATGCTGATCGCTTCCAACATAGCGAAATGTGATGCCGGAAATACGACCGCCTGGGACTTGCTGAAGATAGAGAGGGCCCCCACGACGGGAAAAGATTTGTACCTCATCTCGACCGGCCCCCACCAAATGAATGGGCCTCCCAGTGACAAAGACCTTGTCTTCATAGATTCCGGGGCGAACAAACACTTGGTCCTGCTCTCCTGCATCAAGTAGCGCCGCACTGGGTCGGGGGTACGAGTCAGCGTCGTTCGCGTCGACGGTCAAGGTTTTCCCTCCGAGTGGATTCGACGGAGGGTCAGTCATGATATTCCACTCCCTTCACCGCACTTTTTGTTGCTCACAATCTTCCGTACTGTTCCGAGAATCTTTACCCATCGATCGAGCGGCATTATTTCGACCATAACCAGGCAAGTCAAGTTCCCCCCACAAATCATTGGCTACAGCCACTTTGCTGGTAGGCGGCTTTAGCTGTCAAGCCGGTGAGCGTTCGAACAGATCGTACAAATCTGTCGAGCAGGTGGGGGAAGCCACACCTGCGCTCATAGTATCGAACGACACCAAGGTCGTGGATTCTCTGCCCTTTTAACTAGACCGGTTCGGCGCCTAGTGGCACGACGATTGCGTTATTCGAGAAGACAGATGCCGGGACATTGTCGAGCATCATGGAGGCATTATCGTGAAGATTACGATGCGCATGCTGTCAGGAATGATTGCGGTGCTGTGTTCGCTCAATCTGGCCATTGCCGCCCCATCCAACATTCAGGAGCCGTCTCGACATCTCTATGATCGAGTGATGGAAGAGTTCAAGCACAGGGACTATGAGGCTGCGCTGGCTGGGTTTCGATTCTTTCTCGAACTCCACGGACAATCCTCGCTGGCTGCTAACGCGCAATACTGGGTGGGAGAGTGTCAGTACCGAATGGGGCGTTATAAAGATGCCTTGAAGTCTTTCTACCATGTGGTGTCCGACTATCCACTGAGTCCGAAGCTTGCTGCCTCGACCTTGAAGATCGGGCAAGTCTATACAAGAGTGAAGGATTATGAGAATGCTCGTATGACGTATGAACGAGTAGTCGATCAATATCCTGAAAGCGCTGAAGCAGAGTTGGCGCGGAAAGCTCTCGACACGATGCTAATGCGGGATGAGGAGCCAGCCTCTCAACTGACTGGCCATAGCGCCTCTGACTAACGTCGTCACAAGGCCAGTGGCAGATGTTCGGCACGACGCGGTGCAGTCAGTCGTCATCGCTGACCCCAAGCAGCTGAGCCAATTGAGGGACTGTATAGGAGATGCTGGTGCTCAAGGTGGTCGACGTGATGCCGGCTGCTTGCAGGACAGACTGGATCTCTTGTTTTCGAGCGACCTCATGTGGCTGGGGAGGAGACTCTTCCTCAAGTAACACGACGTGATCCGCAGTCTTCGTTCCCGGATGCACCAATACAAAGTCGAGTTGCTTCAGGGCGATCTGTCTCAACACCTGTGACCGAGCCGTTCGTTCTGCCTCGACACTGACGACAGACCAGAGCGGAACTCTCGCAAAGACAAGGTAGTGGTCTTCAACGGCCAGCCGTATGAGATTGTAGAGCAGGAGATCAGCGTCGGTCAGCAGAGGCTGAGGGCGTAATGTGACATCTGGAGGAAGGACATAGGGCTCTTTCCTGGCCGGCTCAGCGGGTGTTGAGGTCTTGAGTCGCCAAGTCAGAAAAGACAGGGAAATCAGGAGCGCGATGGCTAGGCCAATGAATACGAAATCCATTGTGCCGTTATCGCCCAGGAAGGGATTCACGCCAGCGAGGCCCATTCGGGACAATGGTGCCAAGGAGTACAGGATGGTTTGCTCCTGTGACAGATGGGATGTTGCCCCAATGACCGGTCACCGTTTGATAGGCCAAGAGAGCGAAGGCCACTGCCTCAAACACCTTACTGTCCCACCCCAAGGCCTCAAATGTGGTAACCGGAATCGGAGCAAAAACCGTCACGAGGTGATTCATGATGGCACGGTTACGGACTCCACCACCACCCACCACCACTTCGTCAATTTCTCCGGTAATCCACCGTCGCGCGGTTCCCACCGCTTTGGCCGTCCACATACTGCATGTCGCCAAGACATCCTCGATCGAGAGGTTACATTGCTGCTGAATCACGATCAGTTCCTTGATGAGGTCAGGACCGAATGCTTCCCGTCCGGTCGATTTGGGTGGCCGCTTGGACAGGAAGGGATGCGCGAGCAGCTTGCCTAAGAGTCGTGAGTCAATCTGTCCTTTCATGGCCATTCTTCCATCACGATCCATCAGCAACCTCCCGTCGGTCACATGGACCATGAGACTATCCAGCACCATGTTGGCCGGACCCGTATCGAATGCTTGCACTCCGCTGAGGCGTCCCGCTTTCGGCACATAAGTGACATTGCTGATACCCCCAAGATTCACCACCAACCGTGCGCGACGCGCGTGCTTCAACAGCAGCGCGTGTGCCACTGGCGCCAGCGGAGCTCCTTGGCCGCCCGCGGCAATGTCGCGTGAACGAAAATTGGCCACAGTCGTAATCCCTGTTCGTTCGGCAATGACGGCAGGCTCGGCGATCTGGAGCGTCGAACGAATGGCCCCGACTCCCGGCGCATGGATACCATGCGGAAGATGATGCACGGTCTGGCCATGAGAGCCGATCAATGCCACGTTGTTCGGTTGAAGATTCGCCTGTCGAATCACGTGCAGTGCCGCGTTCGCAAACCATTCGCCCAGTAGCGCATTGAGGTGACAGATCTCCGCGACCGTTCCAGAAACTGACGCGGAGAGAATGCGTTGCTGTAGCGAGCGTGGATAGGGCAGCGTGTGGGCTGCGAGCGTCCGCGCCTTCAGCGAGCGATCTCTGCCTGTAATGTCCACGAGTGCCGCATCGACACCATCACCGGATGTTCCAGACATGAGTCCCACGACATGCATTCTTTGGCCCCTCCAA
>JAKDNQ010000475.1 GCA_030456405.1 Nitrospira sp. | reverse complement strand
TTTTCATCAACCGTCTTGATCCTTGTGGTGATGCCCGTGTTGTATCGGTGGATGGAACAAAGGATTGTTCAGCGGTGCGAAGCGAAATCCTTAGCGCCTGCCGCTCGCTTGGACACCGAAGCGCAGCATGAAGTCTGAGAAGAAATGTAACATTTAACACAGAGAGGATTGATTGACATCTTTTCATCAATACGATCTCCGTTGCCAGCAGTCCCATTACAGATCTTCTGAGACGCACCCCAGCGCTTTTCATAAAGTTGTGCGTCACAGGCGTTTTCAGTGCAGGGTCTCAAGCCGCAGGTCATCAAAGTAGGTGATCGCATCGGATTTCGTCCAAAGACCCATCTGCCCCTGAGTGAATGTCTTGTCGCAGAGGTCAAACACCCGCTGCTCATCATAGTACACTTCGATCTGGCATCCTCGATTGACAACTCGTAGCGTGTGCCAGTGCTTGACGTCGATCGTCCGATCGAAGTTTTGTAACAGATGTCGGATTCCATTGACGATCCGGTACACCCGAATATTCTGCTCGAGTGGATTAGCCCTCGTCAGGTAGTAGTTTCGATCATCTGTCGCCCGCCAGATCAGGCCGCCTCCCATATCCGCTCGGCCTGAAATGGGCAGGAAGGAGGCGCGCACTTCCAGATTGGTGGCGGTCGTGCCTTGAATCAGTACGACCTTATACGCGTGCTCAGCGCCTTTTCCCATGAGCTGAGCGAGCACGTGATTCCCGCTCCTAGCCATCTCGGTCTGGAGGATCTTCCATTCCCCGGCAGGCCGCCCATCGTACAGTGCGCCCACCTGGAACTCGGGGGGCAGCAGACTCTGCGGTGGGTCATCGTCAAAAGTCCACACGCGGGTCGCGCTCTCAAGCGAGAAGCCGACCGCCGGGATTGCAATCGCCACGGCGAGAAGCAGGAGAATGCGCAGATGGGCCGTCTTCAACATCTTTGTGCGTGTCCAGAGATGACGCGTGTTTTAGGGTCTGATCCGTGTGGATACATCACCGGGTTCGACCGGTACATGCTCGACCGGGAGTGGACATTGAACCACGCTGACGATCATGCGGCGGTCCAGGCTTGTATTGATGTACCCATGAGGGGTATTCATCGGGACCAATACGGTCTCTCCCGCTTTGATGGATTGATGCTCTATCCCAACGACCACACGTCCTTCACCCTCTATGCAGAATACGACTTCATCAGAGACCGGATGGCGGTGGAGGCTATTCTGCTGACCTGGCTCAAAGCAGTAGATGTTGCAATGAAGCGTATCCGTCTGCCAGATCCGCTTCCGAACGAAACTGTTCGGTGAGAATGTCTGTAAGCTTTCGAATGTTTTCTTTTCCATCGGACGAAATCCCTTCTCCTTATCGCCAGGTGACTTCCTCCCAGCAGAGATGAACAAACGTTTCAAATGGAGGAAAGTTGTTCGGGTTTTGTTCTTTCGAGCGGACCCAGAGATCGATTTCCATTGCGGCTGGATCGGTTTCTCCACCAGGCAGAGTCCGTTTGACCGGATAGCGAACCTCATGGGTTTTTGGATCGCGGGACCGTTCCATGACCATGAAATGGGCATCGTAGTCCTTGTACAGGATCTGATCGTTTTTCCACATCGTCGCAGTTCCCCATCCGCCAAGATAGAGCCAGGTTTTCGAGTACAAGGGATCGCCGTTTCCGGAGTCACCGTGTTCATAGATTCTGGTCGCGATACCTCCATCCTGGAACGGAGCCCTCGCGGCAAACCGGTCAAAGACGATTCGATACCGGTCGGAGCCCTCGACAAACTCAGCCACCACCTGTCCTGTATTGGTTAGTTCGTTGACGTCGATGGTAATAGTGCCTTTCACAGCATTCAGGTGCTTCCCTGCATAGTCGAGGTGGTCCCAGGGCGGAGAATCTCGCATACTGCCGATGAGTGTGGTCCGTTCGCCTTTGAGGTGAAACTCGCCGCTGTAAAACGGATGCTCGGTGGCTTTGAAAATTTGAGTTCCTTCCACGCCTTTCGGGGTTCCAAATTGGCCTTCTTCTGCGTTGACTGATATCCAGCCATTCACTGCGACGGAGGCAATGAGGACGATTACCCAAACTGCCCTACTGGTTGAAGCCGACATCCTCCACCTCATAGATTAATTCTTGATTCTCGTACGGTTCAAAGATTATTTGAACACAAGTTGAGTCGGGAATGTAATGTCCCACGAGGCTGCCTTTTGACCGAGCCGGCCTGCGCTCTCATCCGAATGTTCACAGGGCATAGTTGAAGCGCTCAGTGATCAATTCGCTCGGAATGATGTCTTGATCGGGGGGGTATCGAGTCATTCGTTTCACTCCTTCGGGGTCCAGCCAAAGACGATCACCGCCATACCGAACAAGGCTATTCCGGCTCCAGTCCAGTCGAAGACGGAGAGTTTCTCGCCATCCACGACCTTGAGCCAGACGAGGGCCGTTGCCACGTAGACCCCGCCATAGGCAGCATAGACCCGTCCGCTGGCGGCTGGGTGGAGAGTGAGGAGCCAGACAAAGGCGGC
>JAKDNQ010000474.1 GCA_030456405.1 Nitrospira sp. | reverse complement strand
GTGGTGGGGTCGTACGGGAACTTATTGGGGATCATGGCGATCGGAACCGCTGTCGTCTCCGAGGCCGAGCAGAAAGAGGCGCCCCGGACAGCCCAGGCTCGAGTTCGGAGCGAGGCGCGCCGGGTGCGGAGCGCGGTGGAAGAAGAACGGCGCAGAATTGCCCGGGAGTTGCACGATGAGTTTGGACAGGCCTTGACCGGCTTGAAATTTGATTTGGCGTGGTGTGGCTTGACCCTTACGCCCTCGCCGACGTCCGCTGCCATTGCGGAGATCGTGCGCAAAGTCCAGATGATGTCGAGATCGGTCGATGCCCTGATGGGAGCCGTGCGGGAGACTGCGGCGTCGCTGCGGCCTACCATGTTGGACGATCTCGGATTGGTACCGGCGTTGGAATGCCTGGGCGCGAAGTTTCAGCAGCGCACAGGGACCCGGTGCACGTTCGACGTGGCCCCGGCGGTGGAGGCCACCGCGCTACCCGCCGACGTGTCAACGGCGTTGTATCGCATCACGCAGGAATTGCTGACCAATGTAACGCGCCATGCGGACGCGTCGCAGGTGCACATCCGGATGTCCCAGGACGACGGCCAGGTGACTTTAGCAGTGACGGATAACGGGAAGGGCATCAATCCCGATCGGATGGCCAGGCCACGCTCCTTCGGGCTTCGTGGCGTGCAGGAACGAGCCGCCCTCCTCGGCGGTGACTTTTCTATCGTCGGCACGCCAGGGATCGGCACGACAGCCTGCGCTTCGTTGCCGGTTGTGGAAGGGATCGCGTCATGATCGGAGCCCAGGTGGTGAAAATTCTCCTCATCGATGATCATGAGGTGGTGCGCCTAGGTGTGAAACACATCCTCGAAAAGACCCTCCCGCACGTCGAGCTCGGGGAAGCGGATACGGGGCAGAAGGGGATTGCGGCGGTGCAGCAGGAGACGTGGGATCTGGCCATTGTGGACATCAGCCTGCCGGATCAGAGCGGGTTGGAACTGCTCTGCGAATTACACAGCCTCGCCCCTGATCTTCCGTTGATGGTCTTGAGTCTGCACACCGAAGAGCAATACGCCGTGCGGGCCTTTCGCGCCGGCGCCATGGCCTATCTTTCCAAGCAGACCGTACCAGACGAGCTGGCTCGAGCCGTCACGCAGGTCCTGGCCGGCCGCATGTATGTGACCCCTTCCCTGGGCGAGTATATGGCTGGGAATCTGACCAAGCATCCCACGCGTCCCGGCCATCACACCTTGTCTGAGCGAGAATTCGAAGTCTTTATCTTGTTAGCCCAGGGCCAGGCCGTCCGGCATATCGCCGAGTCCCTCGCTCTGAGCGTTAAGACGGTGAGCACCTATCGCGCTCGACTCCTGGACAAACTTCAACTCACGACCACCGCCGAACTGATCCGTTATGCCCTCGATCATCGGCTGGTTGAATAATCACAACTATGACTCACACGCACACACAGATTCTGGACAGTGCCGGCGATCGGGGTGGCGGTCATAACGATTCGTACACCTATCATGATCAGAGCTGCGTCGGAATAGTCTTGCAGCACGTAAGTATTCAGCCGATTGTCTTTATAATTTATGAATCCTAATATGTTACGACTCTCCATGATCCGAGAGGCGATTATCCACCTTGGTGAGACTATTCTATGACTATCGTTCTAGCCGACACAGATGCCTATTTTCGAGAAAAACTGAAGAAGCGACTTGAAAAGATAACCGGTTTGCACGTAGTAGGAGAATCGTCCGGCTCAGAAGAAACCACCGCCATGATTCTGAATCGCAAACCGGATATTGCCATCATGAACGCGGCCCTTCGAGACGGCCGCGGCATCGAGGTGCTTCGACATATCAAACGATTGATGATTCCGCCGATCATCATTATCGTCACGGATGACCCTTCGCGCGACGACCAGGCGGCCTGCTCTCTTGCCGGAGCCAATTTCTATCTCGAGAAGGCCGCGGAGGGTCAAAAGATCATCCAGGCGCTTCATCGTCTGTGTGCCCCGCCTAGCCAGGTCGAACCGGCGGCATCCCCCTTTGCCGCACATGGCTGATTGATCAACATTCTCCTGTATCGCAACGACATCTCTCATGACCTCAGCGCTGTCATTCGCATTGACAGCTCCCTCGCTCGCCAACTAGGATAGCGCCCCGTGACTCATTCCTCATCGTCAGAATCCCCCGCCGTGAAACACCCACATGCTCCCATGAACCGCGTCGAGCATCTGTTTGAAACCGTCGTGTTTGCCAGCCGGTGGATTCAAGCGCCACTCTATGGCGGCCTCATCGTGGCCGAACTGCTGTATGCGTACAAGTTTCTCATCGAATTGTGGGAGATGGTCCGGCACATCAATGAGCACCAAGAGACTGTTTTCATGCTGGGCGTCCTGGGGCTCATCGACGTCACGATGGTGGCGAACTTGCTCACGATGGTCATCATCGGTGGTTATGCCACCTTCGTGAGCAAATTGGATTTAGAAGGGCATGCCGATCGACCGGATTGGCTGACCCACATCGACCCCGGCACCATCAA
>JAKDNQ010000473.1 GCA_030456405.1 Nitrospira sp. | reverse complement strand
CTCCGTGAATCCGGTCTTCAAGCCATTCCAGCAACATCCTGGTCGTCGCATGATGACCTGTGCCGAATGCCTGCTTCGGATCGAGGATGATTTCAATATCGCCAGGTTGTAGATCGACCGGCTCCCAGCTCGGCCTGATCACAACCCTCTTGCCGATTCGAATCGGCCTGACCGACTGAGCCCACTGCCGGTTCCAATCCTGTTGCGGAAGGGACTCCACCTGAATGTCCGACCTTGGCCGCTCCCCTCCCTCCATGTGTTGAACTACTTGCCTGAGTCGAACGCCCTGCTCCGGAGACCAGTGTTGGCGGGGCCAATAAATGTGGATTGTGCCTTCGTCTTGCCAACTGCCTTGAACGAACGGGTCGGCCAGGAGCCCCAATAGCTCAGCGGCATCGACGTCACTCCGAACCGTCACGTCGATCCATTCATCAGCCATCACACCACCAGGTGATTGACGAGGACACCCCCATCCAGTAAGGTCGGCGCTATGGCCCACAACCAGCCTTTGACGCCAAGGACCAAAACCCATGCACTGACCGGCCTGGTGGCGAGGCTCGACCGTATGATTGCCCTGGCGACAGCCTCCAGTTCTGCCTTCACCCGCTGGCGTCTCATCCTCTTCGTGGTCGCAGCCATCTGCACAATAGCTCTCTACAAAATGGAATGGTATCAAGCCGGCAACGGAGCGCTCATCGCCTTCGCCGCCCTGTTTTTCACTGTGGCCGCCTATCATAACAGGCTCGAAAGCCGCCTGCACCGGCTTCGTCTTTGGAAACAGATCAAGCTCGTACACCTGGCGCGCCTTCGGCTGGATTGGCATCACATCCCCGCTCGTCCGTGGAGCGCTCCCGAACAGCATCCCTATGCGAAGGACTTGGACCTAGTCGGCACCCACTCGCTCCTCCATCTGCTCGACAACACCGTCTCCTCGCTTGGACAAGCGCGGCTCCAGTCGTGGCTGCTGGAACAGCCGCCGAAACCTGACCAGTGGCTCTTGCGCCGCCGCCTCGTAGAGGAACTCATTCCACGTTCGCTGTTTCGAGATCGGCTGGGGCTCGAAGCTCAACTCATTGGCGAACAGGAAATCAACGGCCGGCGGCTGGAAGCCGTTCTGAATCATGCAGTCGAATTCCCATATCTCACAACCGTCTTGGCGATTCAAACTCTGCTTGCCGTCGCTACCATCGTGCTCGGGCTGGGTGCGATGCTCGGCTGGCTTCCGAGTTATTGGATGTGGTCCTTCGCACCCTATGCCTTAATCTATTTCTGGACCGATCAGGGCGAAGAGTTATTGGAACATGCGGTGGGCGTGCATCTCGAATTGGAGAAACTGGGAGCGGTGCTGGGGTTTGTCGAACGGCGTGCCAGGCCTCGTCAGACGGCGCTCGCCGCACTATGGGAACCGCTGCTTGCGCCGGACATGAATCCGCCCCAGCTCGTCCGGCAAGCAGCCCGCACCCTCCATGCGATCAGCGTCAAAGCCCATCCGCTCATCCATCTGGCCATCAATGCGTTCTGCCCCTGGGACTTGTGGTTTACCTCTCGGCTCCAACGAATTCAGGCTCAGGTAGCCGCCCACCTGCCGACCTGGCTGGATCGACTAGCTGAGGTCGAGGCAGCTTCGGCACTCGCCACGTTTGCCGCACTCCACCCATCCTATCGCTGGCCGGACCTGCATCCCGCCGATCCCCAGCGTAACGGAACGCAGGCGAAACTCATAGCCAAGGGGCTCGCCCATCCGCTGATTCCAGAGACCCACCGGGTCTCGAACGATGTCGCGCTCGAAACATTGGGGACCGTCGTCCTGGTAACCGGCTCCAACATGTCGGGGAAAAGCACCTTCCTGCGAACCCTGGGCATCAATCTATGCCTCGCCCAGGCAGGCGCCCCGGTCTGCGCCGATCTTTTCGAATGGACATGGGTGCGCCTCGCCACCTGTATCCGCGTGGACGACTCGCTCGAAGCGGGACTGTCTTTTTTCTATGCAGAAGTGAAACGCCTCAAGAGCCTGCTCGACGTGACGGCGGATCGATCCAGCCCGCCGGTCATGTTTCTGATCGACGAAATCTTCAAAGGCACCAACAATCGTGAACGGTTGATCGGAAGCCGCGCTTTCATTACCGCTCTCGCGCAAGGCAATGGGTTTGGCTTAGTCACCACCCATGATCTGGAATTGACCGATCTTGACAAGACAGTCCCACGATTGCGGAATGCCCACTTTCAAGAAACGGTGGCAGCCGGCGCGCTGCAATTCGACTACAAACTCAGACCAGGTCCTTGCCCCACCACCAACGCGCTGCGGATAATGGAATTGGAAGGATTGCCGGTGCCCAAAGGAGAGACGGGCGGGAAGGTTATCGATCCTTGAGTACGAGCGCGCCTCGATAGAAGAGATACATCCCGCCCATCTGGATCACATGGATTGAAGCCGTGGTGGATCCGCGCCGATCGGTTAAACGTCCGATTGCCGACGGCGTTGTAGAGATACTCCGCCTTGTTTACTTGTGAACTTGTCACTTGTACTTGCTGCA
>JAKDNQ010000472.1 GCA_030456405.1 Nitrospira sp. | reverse complement strand
CCCTGTTTCAGACTACGACGGAATAGAAGCGGAGGTGTGAGCAATTGGGAACACCACATATGCGAAACAAGATCCCCTGTTCCGCTGAGCGGTTAAGCCTCCTGGACCCTCCGATGATCAAGGCGGTAGCCGACCGCAATGCCTTTCACATCGGCAACCAGTACCTCTCTGAAAATCGCGTTCGGATCATTGAGGCCGATGACGCCCAGATTTCGTCCGCCGTCATCGGGAATTCCGGCCTCTATGAACAGACGATCCGTCTCAAAGATGGGCATCTCATCTCAAAGTGCAGCTGCGCGTTGCCGGAAGAGCCGATGTGTCGTCATTGTATTGCGGTTCTGTTGGAATATCATCGCTGGGCGCAGCCGGGAAATGGTCAACAGAGAAGAGCCAAGCCGTCCGTCGCACCGCCGACACAGGCCTATCCGATTCGCGCCGCCACGGCTGCTTCGCCGACCGATCTGAAGCTGGGCGAGGTGATGGCATTCATCGAATGGTTGTGTCCGGCATTAAAGGCATTGGAGTGTGGGCAAACATTGCCGGATACGGCAAAACTGGTTGGGAATGTCGCGTCTTGGAGTCAGATCATCCGGAATCTGGAGGAGCGCCGCCGCGAGAGTGAAGAAGCACGGATCAATTTGGAATCCGACATGCGGGATCGGGAAGCCTATGTCGGTCGATTGACACAACAAATTCAAGCGTCGATGGAGGAAATCAAAGCCGCTCAGACCTGTTCTCAGCAATTCCAACAGGAATTGACGGCTTGTAGAGAGGTCCTCACGAAGATTTCCGAGATTGCCTCAGAGGTTGGGAGCTATGAGAGTCAGCTGAAGTCTCTCGCAGGTGAGGTGATAGCAAAGGGATCACAACTCGACAAACTTGCTCAATCGTTTAGGGAAGTCTCGACGGTATTGAAAGCGCTTGCCAAGCCCCCTGCCACTTCCTAGTGTCTGTTGCGGATTGATCAGGGCCCCGCCGCCGCCCGTCCTGCCAGCAAGCCCGTCGCCCATGCCCATTGGAAATTGAACCCACCGATTCGGCCGTCGCAGTCGAGAATCTCCCCGATCAGATAGAGACCCGGGACCAGTTTGGATTCCATTGTCTGGTAATGAATCTCTTCGAGCGGTACGCCGCCGGCGGTGACTTCGGCATGGTTCCAGCCTCGATCATGTATGATGGGGAATGTGAACCTGGTCAGGGCTGCGAGCAACCGGTCTCGGCCAATTCGCGACAGTTGGGCCACCGCCGTTTTTGGATCACATTCGACATGGGAACAGAGGGCTTCGGCAAACCGCCCCGGTATCTGTTGCGTCCATGTCTTTAGCAATGATCGTCGAGGATTGGTCGCCGTTTGCTCCATCAACCACGATTTTGCCTGTTCTCGGGTCTGGCCTGGCAAGAAGTTTCCATAGACCTCGACGGGTTCTCCCTGTTCATGTCCAAGCGTCCAGAAGCGGCTGGCATCCATGACCGCTGGACCACTGATACCGAAGTGGGTCCAGAGCATGCTTCCAGTTCGGCGATAGAGAACGCGATCCTTGACGACAGTGGTGAGTTCCACCTCCTGCGAGAGACCGGAGAGAGTCTTGTGAAACATCCGGTCGTCGAGCATCAATGGCACGAGCGCTGGGACGGTAGCCGTCACGTGATGGCCGAGTCGCCTGGCAAGACAATATCCAAACCCGTCACTCCCTGACTTGGGGATCGATCTGCCTCCGGTCGCCAGAATGACCTTCTTCGCTTGCAGGGTCCCTTGACTGTGCTGCAGAATAAATCCGGCGTCAGCAGACCTCTCGATGCTCATCACACGATGATCAGGCCGAATGCGGACACTCAGTGTGTGACAGCGATTGACGAGAGCGTCAAGAATCGTTCGAGCCTTATCAGTGACAGGAAAAAACTTTCCGGTCTCTTCGCGTTTGAGCTCGACTCCTAACGAGGCAAACCAGGCCACGGTGTGTTCAACGGAGAACCCTGCCAGCACGTTCTTGATGATGCGGCGATTGCCAAAGAAGTCGAGGGGCGAGACGACTTCGTGTGTGACATTACAGCGGCTGCCTCCGGAGACCAGGATCTTGGCGCCAATGGTCTTTGCGCCATCGAGCAGTACAATCTTCTGTGCGCGACCGTCCTTTGTCGCCGCCTCTGCAGCGAAAATCGAGGCCGCCAACCCGGCGGCGCCTGCGCCAACCACGGCAACGTCATGCGTATCGTTCATGGATAGACATTAGAGGGTTTTAACTGACAGTTAACACTGTATTAATCTTGCAATGTTACAGTCCCCCTCGTGAAAGGCAGACTTGTCGGTGCCGGAACACATGAGAGTAGGAGGAGAGCACGATGACTTGTCAAAAATGTAAAGGGTTGATGGTGAAAGAGTGGCGGCCGGAGTTTTCGCAGGAAGCTCCGGTACTCCGCTGTATCAATTGCGGATTGGTCCTCGATCCGTTGATTGCGCAGAATCGCGTAACCACATTGCATGCCAAGCAGCGGGTTCTGAAGGCGGCGTGATCGTTCCTTCAATCTCGTGAGCCAG
>JAKDNQ010000471.1 GCA_030456405.1 Nitrospira sp. | reverse complement strand
CCGATTTCTGAGTTTTTGCCCCATATCGAGCCATTAACGCTCCTCCTTTAATTATTACCGGTTCAACAAGGTAATACATGTGTTCGAACCGCGATCATTCGTCACTGTGGATGCTGATGTGTATTTGGACAACTAGCAAATCCCCTAGGAGAGAAAAACCGCGAAGAGATGTTCTTCGGCCTCTATGAAAAGCGCGCTAAAACTGAGCGCGCGCCAGACTCATAAGCACAATCAGCCAAGCAATGATAAATATCATCGGCATCCATGCAGGCGTGATGAATCCGAATTTTCGTAGGTGCGGGGGTCCTTGGATATCCGGATATCCCTTGGCGGAATGATCGGTTAACGCCTTGGCATGTTCGTGATCTTGAAACATGTGCCGCAAATGAGCAATGGACTTTAACGATGAAATGATCCCGACATAGGCAAGCAACCCCGTCAGAAGCGCGGCAATCGGCAAAAGCCACAGGAGTAATTTCTGCTCATTCGCGAAGAGAAAGTTTTTTGGCTCACTGGGAGCATTCAGCAGCGCCACATAGGCTCCAAAGAAAAAAGCTTGGGTGAGAAGTGACCACAACACACGCTGATTCACCATGTCGTCCTCATGGTCGATTTGGCCGCGGATGAGCCTGTACAGCTCAGCGAGACTCAGTTCGACATCTTCATGCATGGGTACCACCGTCAATCTCCAACCCAGGCCACAGACACCTGTGAATCTATTATTTGTCAGGTTTTTCACAACTAGGGGAATGCCTAGTGCTCGCATGAATCTTCGGCGCGATATTGTGCCGGCATAAAGTGAAATGCCGGTCTGTCTATGGGTGAGGAGGGAAAAATGTTTCAACGAAAGAGAGGGGCGCGGCGATTCATGAGCGCGTTATTTATCGCGCATATCCTGCCGTGGTATTCCCGTCTCCTCCACTTTCTAGTACCTTCATTACCAGGCTCTTACTAGGGAATCGCCTAGTATTCGCGAATGCGTATCACGGATAAAGTGTCTTTGTTTCTGCACAGTTGGCGCTACAGCAACCAATTCGCGAGTCGAAGGGGAGGAACCGATTCGTGTCTCATGTATCACCCCTAGAAACGGAATTGGCGAAACATATCGTTCATACACTCAATCTGAAGATTGACCCAGCCATGATTCAGCCGGAGGAACCGCTCTTCGGCGATGGCCTGGGCCTCGATTCGATTGACGCGCTCGAGCTGGCTCTCATGGTCTCCCAGCACTATGGGTATCAAATTCGTTCAGATGATCCGGACACGGTCGCTACGTTCTCCTCACTCCGTTCGCTCTGTCAGTCGATCGAAAAACATCGCACGAAATAGCTGAGGTGGCTTGATGCACTGCGCCCCATTGCTCGATCCCCATCATGCGAACGGAGTGCTGGCCTATGACCATAGCCGTTTGATTACTTACCGCCGCTTTCTTTCAGATGTAGCCGCCCTGGCCGACCTGCTTCCTGAGAAGCCTACGGTCATGAACCTCGCTGAAGATCGCTATCGGTTTTTGGTAGGGTTCGCTGCCGCACTGGTCCGCGGACAGACCACGCTGCTTCCTCCTAGTCGCGCGAGCGGTATCTTGGCCCGGATCGCTCGACAGTATGGCGCAGGCTACTGCTTAGTAGATGGCACGGAACAAGTGGACCGACTTCCCTCCTATCTGATCCCTAAAGGTAGCTGGACGCCGGCCTACAGTGTGAAGGCCCCTCAGATCCCTCTCGATCACCCAGCCCTGGTGGCTTTTACGTCAGGGAGCACCGGAAGCCCTCAGCCACATTCCAAAACCTGGGGGTCCTTAATCGCAATTGCTCGGGCCACTGGAACGAGGCTGGATTTGAACAGTTCCAATCACATGTCCATTGTGGCGACGGTGCCTCATCGACATATGTATGGCCTCGAAGCCTCCATGATGCTCCCCCTTCAACATGGAATGGCGTTCCATGTGGGACGGCCATTGTTCCCTGAAGATGTGCGGGTCGCATTGGCGGACGTTCCATCGCCGCGCATGCTTGTCACCACGCCCCTGCATATCCGGGCTTGCGTCGCTGCGGGCGTGCGACTGCCTACCCTGGAGTGCATTCTCTCCGCGACGGCACCGCTTCCTGGCACATTGGCCACACAAGCTGAAACCATGTTCAACACCAGGGTGTACGAGATCTATGGGTTTACAGAGGCGGGAGCCGTCGCGACAAGACGGACCATCGCTGAGAACACCTGGGAGGTATTGGATGGTGTCGCTCTGCATCAGGTATCAGATGGCTGCTCCCTGCAAGCGCCCTACTTGCCTGGGCCGATCAGTTTTCCTGATCGAGTATCCTTGCAAGGATCGCAGCGGTTCTGGTTGCATGGACGTGGCGCGGATGTGGTGAACATTGCAGGACGCCGGGGTTCGATCAGCGACCTGAATCAGAAACTCAGCGAAATCGAGGGTGTGCAGGATGGCGTGTTCGTTCTGCCGGATGAAACGGGAAGCGCAGTCACACGTCTGACCGCCTTCGTTGTTGCGCCCGGAAAGGCAGCCGAGCATATTCTCT
>JAKDNQ010000470.1 GCA_030456405.1 Nitrospira sp. | reverse complement strand
ATTCGTCGCCTCGCGGACCTCACTGCGGCCTTGCCCGCGGAACGGCGCGTCTTGGCGCGCCGGGGTTGGGCGGGTGAGATGTCTGGCCTTTTTGAGCATCCTGCGAGTGTGTTTTCCCCTTGTTCGAAACGTATTGGCTATCGTAGGTCTGCTGTCCCACAATGGCTTACCTATAGCCTGTTACGCGCACAACGCAACGCGAGTCGCCGCAAGCGACTGAGGATCATTGACATTCATGGTCACCGCATCCGGCAGAATCCGCTTGATCAATCCGCTCAACACCGTCCCAGGTCCGACTTCGACAAACGTTGTCACACCCATCGCGGCCATGGCCTTCACCGAATCTTCCCAGAGCACCGATGAGGGCAGTTGTCGGACCAGCGAGGCTTGGATGTCGCTTGCCTTCGTGATGGCCCTCGCTTCAGCATTGTTCACCAACGGTATCTTGAGATCGGACCACGTGACTGCCGCCAAATCTCCAGCAAGTCGGTCGGCTGCTTTCTGCATGAGCGGTGTATGCACCGGCACACTCACGGGAAGAGGAATCGCCTTCTTACAGCCCTTGGCCTTTGCCAGCTCAATGGCCCGTTCCACGGCAGCCTTTTCACCGGCAATGACGATCTGGCCAGGCGAATTAAAATTTGCCGCTGCGACAACTCCCACAGATGACGCGTCCCGGCACACCTCGTTCACCACATCTGCCGTGAGGCCGAGCAGCGCGGCAACGAGGCCGGTATCTGGTGGCACCGCTTCGGCCATATAGCGACCTCGCTTCTGTACGATCGCCACTGCCTCAGGATAAGTCATTCCCTCAGCGGCAACAAGAGCCGAATATTCACCCAGGCTATGACCGGCCACCGCGATCGGCGCAACCCCCAACGGTTGAATCGCAAGCAGCGCAGCCAGGCTGCTCACCAACAATGCCGGTTGAGTATATTCCGTCCGATTCAATTGCTCTGCCGGCCCATCAAAACAGAGCGCAGCAACGTCATACCCCAATATTGACGAAGCCTCGTCATACAATCTCCTTATACCCGGATAGGCCTCAGCCAGCACTCTCCCCATTCCAACCGACTGCGATCCCTGGCCCGGAAAGACCAGCCCAATTCCGGATAGCCTTGTTGGTTGAAAAGTGGTCATACTGAGCGGGGAAACTACGCCAGTCCGTTGGTTACGCTCATGAGTCGTGGCGCTTAAAGGCGGAACCGCCCACCCCCGCCGCTTCCGGGAGTTAGATATCGTCGAATTTCCCTTGAATGTCAACGGGAAAAGTTGTCTGCCTGTGCGAACGGCACTGGAGTGAGATGCCCGCTTCTTGTCATCTCATTACCATCGAATGAGAGCTGAGGCCCAGGTCAATCCGGCGCCGAAGGCCCCTAGCATCACGAGGCTCCCTTCTTGGATCCGCCCCTGCTTCACCGCTTCATCCAAGGCAATGGGAATCGAGGCCGCTGACGTATTGCCATATCGATCGAGATTCAGCATCATTCTCTCCGACGGAAGGCCAAGACGTTCAGCCACCGCCCTGAGAATACGCACATTCGCTTGGTGCGGCACATACAGGTCGAGATCCTCAATGCGAAGATGATTGGCAGCCAACGTTTCCCGCGCGATTTCTTCCAAGGTCCGAACAGCCACCTTGAAGGTCTCGTTCCCCTTCATCTTGATATACTGCATCCGCTCCGCCACCACCTTTTCGGAGGGCGGCAGACGTGATCCTCCCCCAGGCACCATAATGAGATCGCAGAGCGCGCCATCGGAACGAAGATGCGTCGACAGGATTCCCCTGTCGCTCTCACCGGCGCTGATGACCGCCGCCCCAGCTCCATCGCCGAACAAAATACAGGTATTGCGATCGGTCCAGTCGGTAATGGCCGACATCACTTCCGACCCCACGATCAACACATGGCGCAAGCCGGTTTTCACATAGGCGTCTGCTACAGATAATGCATAGACAAACCCACAACAGGCGGCTGACAGGTCACAGGCCGCAGCGCGCGTCGCGCCCAATCGATGCTGAATCAAACAGGCCGTGGCAGGAATCGGATAATCGCCCGTGCAGGTGGCCAACAGGACGAGATCAAGATCCGTCGCACTCACCCCTGCAGCTTTCAAGGCCCGTTCCGCCGCCTTCACCGCCAGATCAGAACAGGCTTCCCCGGAAGCAGCCACACGCCGCTCGCTGATACCGGTCCGTTCGACAATCCACTCGTCCGAAGTCGCAACCATCCGTTCGAGATCGGCATTGGTCAGCACCTTGGCAGGCACATACGATCCAGTGCCTGAGATGCGGGCTCTCATGACGGTTCATCCTCAGCCGGCTTGGCGTATGAAAAGCTCTCTTCAATATCGCGTTGGATCAATGCATCGACACGACTTTCCGCCAGCCCTTTTGCCCGTCGGATCGCATTCTTGATCGCCTTGGCAGACGAACGACCGTGACAGATCATGGTAATACCGTTGACGCCCAGGAGCGGCGCGCCGCCGAATTCCGCGTAATCGATTTTTTTCTTTAAGTTCAGCAGCGGCTTGGCAATGA
>JAKDNQ010000469.1 GCA_030456405.1 Nitrospira sp. | reverse complement strand
GGATAATCGTCGTCACCGCCTCATCCAGCAGCGCCTTCCGGTATTTCACGGGAAAAACAATGTGGTAGTGGATTGGCCACGCACAATGCGCTCCCTTGCTAACTGCCTCCTCCCTCTGGTCTGCCATATGCCAGAGGGTACCAGAAAAGATCCCCGTAGCAAGCTACGGGGAATCACAAGTTAAATAGAATGTGTCAGCTTGGGAAACGCTATGACGCCAGAAGAATGTGATAGATGGCTGGATTGGGTACGCATCACTGGTATTCCTCTTAAGCGATTAGGACCAGGCAACACTCCTGTTGATATCGCATCTGGTTGCTTTGTTGCATACCAAGACCGGAGGTTTATCTTAACCGTGTCCCATGCAGTAGAGTTAGGTTCGTCAGACTGGGTAATTGAACTTGGATATGACGATAAGAGGGGAACCGAAATCTACCGAGTAGCGCGATTCTGTTATCCTGGCGAGATCAATCAACGGACAGGCGAGAGCAGCGTGGCTGATTTCACCTTTGCTGAGATTCCTGTCGATCTTGAGTCAACTTTCCATCTGCTGACACCATTTGGATCAATGTCGGTGAAACGACAGCGCCATGTGTTCGACCTGGAAGCTGCTGGAAACCCTGATATAAATGAATTATATGCATTCACTGGTGAGATCCATCCAAGGCCAGGCTCATCCGGTCTAGTTACCCAACCAGTTATCTACCCAGGTCTCCGGTATGTCGAAAGTACCGGACCCGTTCATTTCTTTAGGCTGCCGGTATCTCATCCTGGCCATGATGATTTTCGTGGTTGCAGCGGAGCTCCAATCGTTGATAGCAAAAGAAATCTTGTAAGTCTTGTTTCTGGCGGAAACATTGAAAGCAATGTTATCCTCGGAATAGCTTTGTCTCGCTATAAAATCGCAGTTGATTTTTATTGTAAAAATATTCGGCCAGCCTAAATCAGCGCCAAGTGGACCAAAGTGAGCATTCAAGGTCAAGTCTTGTAATCTTACATCTCGTTTCCCACGATCGATTCCTTTCCGTGCTCTCCCATTACTCTCTCAGCTGGGTGAGCACATTACTCTTCACTGCGCGCGTGGAACGAGCACATTCTTATCGTGCGCGTTCCGCGAGCAGGAGGACGGCAGGATTTACGAGACCTGGTGTTGCGAGCGCTGGAGCGCGGGGATCGTCCGACGGCCATTGGGGATCGAAACGGTGTCAGGAAGTGTTCCATCAGTGTTTTCCGAGGACGGCCTACAATAAGAACTAGAAAACTGTTCCTGACGCGGTCGTTCTCCTCAGAGAGGGTATTCTTATCGGGAATGAAGAAATGCCCGCAAGTCTTTCATCAGCAACATGAGTCGTAACTCGTCTATGGGAGATGGACTGAAACCGAAGCGAAGGTAGAAATCCCGCGCTGTATCGTTGATTGCCTGAACCAGTACGGCGCGAATGGCGATCATGTCTGCTGCCTGTTCGACGCGCATCAGCGCATCTTGCAGCAACGTGGCGCCCAGCCCCTTACCTTGGTGTGAAGAATCGACTGCGAGACGGCCCATCACCGCAACTCCGATCGGATGGCCAGCGAGACCCTGGGATATTCTCTGCGGCGCGTCCTCGCGTTGAATGCTGCCCGCGGTCAATGCGTAGTATCCACGCACGACGCGATCATGCCGGTGCAGGACGTAGACGCGCGCGGAATCATTCCGGACATTCGTCCATGCGAAGCGTTTGAGCCACGTGTTGAGCGCGTCATTTCCGCAGTCAAATCGACTTAGGTCATGCGCCTGCAAAAGTTTCTCGATACAATACTCGGCACCTGCGGGCATCAACGGCTCTCAGCACGGGATGGACGTGAGAACAGACGCTTGAGGCCAGGAGGCGCTTTCGGTGCCCCATCTAGTGCCTTCAAAAACGCATCCCACTTCCCCTTGGGCAAGACAAAATGGTTTTGATCCGCTAAATCCATCTCCGCTTGTGCGCATAGGGAATCGAGAATATAGTCGGTAAGCTTTACGCCACGGCGTGATGCCCCAGCGCGAATGAGCTGCGCTTGATGGGTGGTCGCGCGCACGTGGAACCGCGCCGACTTCGCTAGCATTGTCTGGGTTTTGCCAGTCATAGCACCTCCATTCATGATTGTACGCCTATTGTGTGCGAGCTGACCGACGTTGTCAATGCGCTCTCGTAATACTCCGCGACGGGAAAGAAAGAGGTCGGACCATTCCTGACACCTTTTCTCCCTTCAACGCTAAAAACCCTTTGACCATCAAGCTGTTTTTTTCTGATTTACATACACAAGGTGGTACTGTACCCTCAGCGATGTTTGATTGAATCACCATGGGCGAAAGCCTTGCGCGCGCGTGAGTCGGACACCTGAGCCGGCTCGCAGTTTTCGAGCCGCTTGTTATCCCGAGCAGAAGATTCGAGCAGCAACGTATCACATGCGAGCGTTCTGTCTAGCTGGGCCAAGCGTGTCTGTGTATGAGGAAGATCACACCGAATGCATGCCCTTGTAACTGGAGCAACGGGATTTGTCGGCGGCCGCCTGGTCC
>JAKDNQ010000022.1 GCA_030456405.1 Nitrospira sp. | reverse complement strand
CGCGTAAGACGTACTCTTCGAGGGAGCGTCTCATGCGGCTGACGGTTTCTTCCCATGTGCGGCCGCGCACGGTGAGCTTGGCTAAGAGGGCATCGTAGTAGGGCGGCACCGCGTAGTCCTTGTAGACCGCTCCGTCAATGCGCACGCCGATGCCGCCCGGCGAAAGATAGGCTGTGATGGTTCCGGTACAAGGTCGGAAGTTGTTCTTAGGATCTTCCGCATTGATGCGGCATTGGATGGAGTGACCTTGGAGCGTGACTTCTTGCTGCGTGATCTCAAGAGGCATGCCGGCCGCAATGGCGATCTGGTTGCGCACGATATCGATCGCCGTGATCTGCTCGGTCACCGTATGCTCGACTTGGAGACGCGGGTTCATCTCCATGAAGTAAAAGTGGCTGTGTTGATCGAGGAGGAATTCCACCGTGCCGGCATTGTCATAGTCGACCGCCTTGGCAATGGCGATGGCTGCTTCACCCATCTCGGCGCGAAGAGCCGGCGTGAGAATCAAGGATGGGGCGATCTCGATGAGCTTTTGATGCCGACGCTGAATCGAGCAATCACGCTCGCCCAAGTGAATAATGTGGCCATGCCGGTCGGCTAGGATCTGGAACTCGATATGATGCGGTCGCTCGATGTATTTTTCTAGAAAGATGCTTCCGTCGCCGAAGGCCGCCTGAGCTTCCCGTGACGCGACCGCCATGTTCTCTCGAAGCTCGGCATCCGATCGCACCACCCGGAGGCCGCGTCCTCCCCCGCCCGCGCTGGCCTTAATGATGACGGGGTATCCGGTTTTTTTGGCGAAGGAGAGCGCCTCTTTGATGTCGGTGACGCCGCCTTCGGTTCCTGGGACGATCGGGATCCCTACTCGTTTCGCCAGCTCCCGGGCCTTGACCTTACTTCCCATCAAGTCGATCGCTTGCGGCGAGGGGCCGATGAAAGTAATGCCGGAGGTGTGACAGAGCTGAGCAAATTCAGAGTTTTCCGAGAGAAATCCATAGCCTGGATGGATCGCATCGGCGCCGATCCGCAGTGCGAGGTTCACGATCTGTTGGCTGTCCAGGAAGCCTTTCACAGGCCCAGGGCCAACCATGTAGGCCTCGTCAGCCTTCTTGACGTAGATCCCGGTCGAGTCGGCTTCGGAGTAGATGGCGACAGTGGCGATGTTTAGTTCGCGGCAGGCGCGGATAATCCGCATGGCGATTTCGCCGCGATTGGCCACCAGAATTTTTTTGAACATACCGGTCTCGCACTCCTTCAATCGTTCGAGATTCGGCGAGAGATATCGGGGGAAAATGAGCGCGTAAGTTAGCATAGGATCAGGAGTCTTGTCGAGGGAAGCAGAGGAAGAACAAGCCAGATTTGGCAGAGTTGAAGGGGAGAAAATCTGAAAAATTTTGGAGGCCCGCTTCTCGTGGAAGGAATCCTACTTAGACTTAATCAAGACCGGTTTTGACTGGGCGCTGCCGCCGCCTGCGACAATGATCACGAAGGACATCCCTGCTTTCGCATCCGGCACGGTCGCTTCAATCGCCGAATCGCTCATGAACGTGAAGTTGACGGGTGTACTCGAGGCTGCGCTAAAGGTCACCGAATGAAAACATTCCTTTGTGCCGAAATGCTCGCCGGTAATGACGACTTTGTCGCCGGCCTTGGCTTCGTCCGGCTCAACTTTGGCGATCCGTGGGCGCTTGCTCCTGTCACAGACGGGGTCCCGTTCAACTTTTTCCGCATCGAACCCCTTGATCGATTCAGTATCGTAGAGGGTGAATCCGGCGCCGTCCACTATCGCGCCCGGTTCCTCTGCGAAGGAGAGGATGCTGGGTGAGATCGTGAGTCCGATGATTCCCAGCAACAAAAACCGCGATGATCGCCACGTCTTCATAGGGGCCCCCTGTATTCGCTTCGATGTACGATTATTTGTCTTTGATCGGTATATACGTCTCAGCAACGAGTTGTTGACCGGTTGGGGACAAAGCGAACTGGGTGAACGCCTCAACCAGTGGATGTGAATCCTTTTTGGACAAGAGAAGAACAGGCCGTCGGAACGGATAGCGGCCGTCTTTGACGGTGGGGCCTTCCGGTTCAATTGTGTCGATAGGTAAGAGTCTGACAGGGACGCCGGCTGAGACAACAGATAATCCTTGGTTCAGGGATAAGTAGGTGATCGCAGACAGAGGAGGAAGCGTACCCACGACGGTTTTCACAACCTGCTCATCCAAACCAACCACCTTGGCAGAGCCGGCGATCTTCCCGGTGATGCCGAGTTGTGATTCAAACGTATCGCGAATATTTTGGTTGCGCGGTCTATCGATGACCAAGATTTTTGTTTCGGGGCCACCGATTTCCGACCACAGAGTGATTTTGCCTGAGAAAATCTCGGCCACTTGCTGCTTCGTGATATCCTTCGTGAAATTGGAAAGGTGTACAAGAATGCCGATTCCATCCCACGCGATGGGTGTCGCGGATAGATCTGAGACTTCAGTTCCGGCGACGGCGATCTGAGCCTGGCCGGATTTAACCATCTCGGCTGGTTTCGAGTTGGTATCCCACACGACATCGAGGTACGCGCTCGGGTTGGCTTTTTCAAAGGCGCGAGCCAGAGGTTCGATGGTCGTCAGTTCGGGTCCATTGCCGGCGATGGTCAGACTTCCTGCGACGCCTGCATGGGCATTGAGGGCTGCTCCACAGCTGAACAGAAAACTGAAGCTGAGCGAGAGTATGAGTCTCGCGATCATACAATCCCCCGAGGCATGGGTGGATATTAGGACGAGGAGTACATAGCCTCAGGATGCTCACGAAGGTACACGAGCAGCTTCTTCAGCATCCTGTTAATGCTCCGTTGCGCCACTGGTTGAGGGATCGGAAGGGGGAGCGGTGTCAGGAGCGGCGCGTTTCCCCATAATTGGAGGGAGCTTGGCAAACTTGTCCATTCGCTCGTCTAACATACTGTAAGCTTTCATTTCAGCAAAACCGGGTTTGCGGGTCCCCTTGATCTGTGTTGTGCACGCAGACAGCAGCCGTGTGGCATTCTGGGCATGGCAATGAGGGCACACGGTGTCTTCTACCCTGGCATGGACCGCTTGTGTGGCATCGAATTGCTTTTCGCATTGCCCGCAACGATATTCGTAGATCGGCATGGTGTGTGTCCTTTTGATGCGTGACGAAAACCGCACAACGCGAGAATGTGTACTTGACCGACCATTGAACTTTGCCTTATTCTACACATCTCGTTCATAGGACTTCTAGTGGTTTGGAGGAGGATTTCGATGTCTCTGTTGATTCGGAAATATAAAAGTGTCGGTGGAATGATGCAGGAAGAACGGATTGATGAGCCAGATCGTATCGAGCGATATATGAAGCTGTTCGACAAGGACGACATTAAGAAGCTCGAGACCGGCGTCAAGGTTTTTATCGAGAAGGATGAGTGGCAACTCCTGCCCTGAGCCAGTGAGGGGTAAAGGGTGAGGAGTAAGGAGTAAAAGACTCACGATTTTTTGTCCATGTTGCCCCTCACCCCTTACCGTTCACCCGTCACTCTTCCCACCATGACCTACTGGATCCACATCGCGCGTTCGATCGACCGGGTCACCCTCCATAAGGAGCGTTGTTCCGAAGTGCCGTCTACATCGATCGGCTCCTCAAGCGATTTTTGGGAAGGCGGATGGTTCGATTACCCGGATAAGACGCGAGCGTTAGCAGCGATGGAGCAGGCCGGAACGACAGAACAGCGCCGTTGCCCTCTGTGCAAGGCGTGACGAGGCAGTGCTGAGTCTTGAGTGCTCAGTGCTGAGTAATTCCTGAGATTCAAACCCAGCACTCAACCCTCAGCACTCTTTTGATTCCATGCCACGACTCGCACTCCTGCTGACAACGTTCATCTGGGGGGCGACGTTCCCTGCTACGAAAGCGGTGTTGGAGCAAATTCCGCCGCTGTCGTTTCTGTTTCTCAGGTTTCTCCTGGGGGCATTGCTGGTCGGGGGCGGGTTTTTGTTATGGAGACTTCGCTTGCACCGCGAGCCGGCGCTTTTGAGGGCAAGTACGATCGCGTCGTGCTGGCTCTTCCTCGGCTATCTTCTCCAGACAGTAGGACTCCATTATACGACCGCATCGAATTCCGCTTTCATTACAGCGTTGTATGTCATCATTGTGCCATTAATTTTGCGTCGGTTCGACCGGCGCGTGTGGTTGGCCACTGGAATCGCTACTGTGGGTCTCTGGCTGTTGGTGAAGCCCAGCGGATCCGGGAATCTTGGCGATGTCTTGACTCTCGGCTGTGCCGCGGCATTTGCTGCGCATATTGCCTGTCTGGAACGGTTTACGCGTGAGGTTGATGCTCCCTCCCTATTTGCCTGGCAAATGATGGCAATGGTCGGTCTGTTGTTACCCGCCTTGCTGGTTGAACAGGCCCCGGTGCATGCATTTACGCCGACGGCGTTGTTGTTGGTCGGACTCGGGGTAACCGGAGGACTTGCGACGGGGGCCTTTGCCATTCAAATGTGGGTACAGCGGATTGTTCCTGCGCAACAAGTGGCATTGATCTTTGCGTCAGAACCGGCCTATGCGGCGGGGCTCTCCTGGTACTTTCTTGGCGAGACATTGGACGCACAGGGGTGGATCGGGGGTGGATTGATATTGCTGGCAGTGTTGGTGGGTGCTTTTGGGAGCGGTCCACAATCGTCATTGCCCCCCGTCGGCAAGGTCCAGCCTGCGTAGGCAAGAGGAGAAGGCGTAATTTTCGCGTGGTATCCGTTATGTGGGATTGTCGATGAATAATGATGAACAACGAGGGTAGACTCGTTACAGGGAGTTCGATGGCACAGAAATTTGGGAATGGACGTTGGGTGCAGGAAGGGTTTCTTGATAATCGCGTTGATGGGACGATCGTGGGACGGATTGTGTTTGCGGTGATCGGTCCTGTGGATGTGTATTTACGGGGGAACTTCAAACCCGATATCGCGAAGCAGGTCATTCAGTTTCGGAATCCCCGGTTTGAAGACGAGGATCTTGCCGGGCAGGTGATTGGTGACATGGAAAATCCGCAGATCGGGGATGTCAACTTGATTTCGTTCGATCCTCACCCGAACCTCGCGCCTCATCCGTATATCGAGTGGTTCTCGACGAGGAAGAACCACTATCGCATTGAACTGGAACCGGCAGATGCCTGGATTGTTCCCGTATTAGAGCTTGGAGAGATCGATCGTGTGAGTCAGGCAATTCGAGAGGCGCTGGCCAGGCGGTTGGCTGAACGACCGACACGTGAGCCTACGGAGTGGATTTAGTATAGGAATGAATCACTCGCGCACGCTGCTATCTTGGGCGGTTCAGGGGGAGGGCTAGCTGAAAATGACAGTAGCAATTTCGGTACGGTCGGTATGATCTGCCGATTGCATTCCCATCACACGTCGGGTACGTTGCTGGAACCAGATATCGCCAGGAGGCAGCCGAAGGGAAGACACCAGCAGCGGGTCAAATTTTTTCCAAGCTGTTGACGGAAGGGACTCGGGGGAGCCTGAGGGGACTTGTTCTGGCCCGAGGATAAGAGCAACCGATGCGGCCGCTCTTGCCTCAGAAGAGAGAAGGGCTGCGGGTCGGCGTTCTCCAACCAATTGAATTCGTACGTGGGATAGGCCTTCTTCCATCATTCCTAGCCGAGCGGCAGCGCCACGCGAGAGATCCAGGATCCGGTTGTTGACGTAGGGGCCACGGTCAGTGATTCGTACGTGGAGATACTTCCCGTTTGCTAAATTCACGACTCGGACCACGCTTCCGAGTGGAAGCGTCCGATGGGCTGCGGTCAATGCCTCCATGTCGAATAATTCGCCGTTGGCCGCTTGCTTGCCATGAAACCATTCCCCATACCAGGAGGCCACCCCGCGCTCCTCAATCCCTACATCCAATTGAGAAACTCCCTTGGGAACCCACGAACAGGCGCTCAGAAACATCCCTAGGCTAAGACCCATTGCCCAGAACACTTGCCGGCTGCTTCCATGAATTCGAAGGGCCATCTGGTACCTCTTGTTCCTGGTTGAATCGGCTGGCACGCAGGATCATGGTCCGCGTGCCCCCACAATACGGCTCAGCCTAAAGTCCTACAATACCGAAAGGGTAGCCCTGCCCCATACTTTAGGCTGAACGAGGCAGGAACGACTAACAAGGAGCTCTACGTCAATGAACCGAAAACTTGGCTGGCCTGCTCACCTAGCAGGAGCATATATAGAAGAAAGTACGTGGGCCAGTCAACCCATGATTGGTACTAACACGGACGGCTGATGGGGGCAGGGGTGAAAACCGGCTTGCTGTTCGCTGCCTCGAAGACAACCTTTGTGGTTCAGCTCCGTAGTCCTCGCACATGGAAGGCATGGCCATCACGGCTTGAATTAGATGGGCTACTGGGTTTGAATAATTTGAGCAAAGACTCCGTCCCGCTGTTTGATATAGGTCAGCCACACCCGTTCCCCAATACGAATGGCCTGAAGCGCGATTCGTTTCCCTTTTCGTATAATCCTCGTTTGTGATGTGACCTTGGCCCCCACAGTCATGTCGTCATGTGTCGTCAGCGGTGTCTTGACGACAATCATATGGGGTGTTTGGGCGACGTTCACTGCTATCACTTGGCCATGAACCCGGTAGGTCCGTCCGGTGGCCGCCTCACTGCTTGGGGGAATACAGAGCAGTAGCACCATCAACGCAGCGATTGTGAATAGTGCTCCGTTCGTCCGGCGTATCATGTTCATCAATCGATCTCATTAGGCGGGCCTGTCGTATATGCGTAGGAACTCTAGCAGGATGGAGAAAATGTGTAAAGCGATAGACTATTGGAGATTGATCGATATTGACTGACCTAATCCGACTGAGTAAGATGCGCGCCTGTTGCCTGTGAGGGGACCGCGATCAACCCGGCGGCAACACTCTCCAACGTCATCGATCCACTCACCATATATGATTGAAGTCCAACAGATTACGAAACGGTATGGACAACATACCGCCCTCGATCGTGTCAGTTTCTCGGTTGCTAAGGGCGAGGTGCTGGCGTTCCTGGGCCCGAATGGGGCTGGTAAAACCACCACCATGCGTATTTTGACCTGCTTTATGCCTGCGACGGAAGGGGCGGCACGGGTGGCGGGGTTCGATTGTGCCGATCAGCCGATGGAAGTGAAACGCCGAATAGGCTATTTGCCGGAAACTCCGCCTGTCTATCAGGAATTGACGGTCACAGAGTATCTTCGGTTCGTAGGCCGCCTCCGGGGTCTGGGTGGCCATATCCTTACGTCCTCCATGGAGCGTGAGATCGAACGGCTCGGACTTGGCACGGTGCAACACCGGCTCATCGGAAATCTATCTCGTGGATACCGCCAGCGTGTCGGTTTGGCTCAAGCGCTGTTGCACGATCCACAAGTGTTAATCTTGGATGAACCGACCGTGGGGCTCGATCCGAAACAGATTATTGAGATTCGAGAATTGATCAAGAACCTCGCTGGGTCCCATTCCGTCATTCTGAGCACCCATATCCTTCCCGAAGCGACGGCCGTGTGCCAGCGTGTTGTCATCATCAGCGGTGGGCGTATTGTGGCCGAAGATACACCGGAGCAACTTTCCGCGCGTCTGCGCCAGTCCGAAAAGATCTCGCTGACCCTCAAATCTCCCGCCGCGGACACCGAGAACCGATTGAGGGCAGTGCAGGGTGTCCAGAACGTGTTCGCGGGCGGCGACTCCGGTACTTTTCTGTTGGAATGCGAGCTTGGTCGGGATGTGCGTGAAGAGATCGCTCGCCTGGCGGTCACCAGCGGGTGGGGTCTACTTGAACTGAAAGCGATTTCCATGACGTTAGAGGACGTCTTCCTCCAACTCACGAGGCATGAGGAAGGCCTCGCGCCGGACCCAGTGCTTGCTTCAGTGGAGTCGACAGGCCAACCAGCATGACACCAGTCCAGGCCATCATTGCAAAAGAGCTGCGATCGTACTTCGTGTCGCCCGTAGTCTATGCCGTGGGAGCCGTGTTTCTCCTGATCGTGGGACTGCTCGCCTATCTCTATGTGGTATTTGCCGGAGCTCAGGCGATTCAGCTGATGCAGGTGCAAGGCAGCGCGCAGATCAATCTGAACGACCTGGTCTTCCGGAATCTATTCGCCAGCACACGATTTATCCTTTTGATTGTCTTGCCGATCCTGACGATGCGCCTCTTTGCTGAAGAGCGCAAACTGCGCACCTTCGAACTGTTGCTGACCTCTCCGGTCGGCATCAACGAGATCGTGGCAGGGAAGTTCATGAGCGTCTTTCTTCTTTTTCTGGGATTACTCGGGCTGACCGGCCTGGTACCGCTCGTGCTCGCCCTCTTCTGTGATTTCGATTGGTATCCCGTGCTGACCGGTTATCTGGGACTCGTCTTGCTGGGCGCCCTCTTTCTCTCTGTCGGTGTGCTGGCGTCGGCATTGACAGAAAACCAGATTGTTGCGGCGTTTGTGAGCATTGGTTTCTTACTGGTTTTGTGGCTTCTGGCAGGCTTGGGCTCGCTGCTCGGGGATACGGCAATCGGGCAAGCCGTCTCGTATCTTTCATTCATGGAGCACTACGACCACTTGGTGCGCGGGCTGATCGATACAAAAGACCTCGTATATTTTTTCAGCAGCTTGGCCTTGATGCTCTTTTTGGCGGACCGAGTCGTGGACTCGGCACGGTGGAAATGAACCTCAAGACGCTTCCTCTTGGCGTGATCGGCGTAGCCTTGGGTGCGGCCGGAGCGGTCGGTTATAGTCTCGTTCCGGAAAAACTTTGGCTGGCTGGCCTTTTGGAAGGGGCGGCTCTCCTCTGCCTCCTCGTCTCTTTTATCGCTCATTTCAGCGGACTGAAAGCCTTCTCCGCTCGCCGCTCTACGCGTGTGGGGGCCAACAGTCTGCTGATGATCCTTTTGTTCATCGGCATTCTCGTGGTCGTCAATTTTCTGGCCGCCCGCCACTCCATTCGTTGGGATCTGTCGGAAAACCAGAACTTCACCCTCGCCCCGCAAACACATCGCCTGTTGCGGAGTCTTCCACGTGACGTGACCGTGACCGTCTTCACCAGAGAAAAGGACCCCGGCTACCAGTCATACAAAGAACGGCTGGATAGTTATCGGCAAGCCAGCTCGAAGATTTCCGTAGAGTTCGTCGACCCGGAACGGCAGCCGAAAATCGCCCAGCAATACGGCATTACTCGAACCGATACCGCCGTGTTCGAAAGCGTCGGGCAGAGCGTTCGGGTCAACGCGCCCTCGGAAGCGGAACTGACCGGGGCGCTGATCCGTGTGTCTCAAGATGGTAAGAAGCGTGTGCTCTTTCTCGAAGGGCACGGGGAACCGAGCCTTGACGATCGGGAGCGAACCGGACTCTCTGCCGCCAGAGAGATTTTGTTTAAGCAGGGGTACGACGTCGGCACCCTCAGCTTGCTCAAGGAGCCTGCCGTGCCGGATCGCACGGCCATCCTCATCGTAGCCGGGCCGCGCCGGCCGGTGACGATCGAGGAACAGGAACGGATTCACACCTATGTGGAAAAGGGCGGCCATCTCCTGCTGCTCATCGATCCGGATACACAGGCCGACCTGAATCCCCTGCTCAAGCGGTGGGGGCTGGGAGTCGGCCCTGGCGTCCTCGTCGATCTCCAAGACCGATTAGCTCAAGGCGATTTGACGTCCCTGCTTGTCCGCACATTCACCGAGCATGAAATTACGCAGGATCTTTCCGCCGCCGTGCTGTTTCCTCTTGCGCGGCATATTACCTTCGATGAACAGGCCGGCAGCGCATGGGACTTTGTGCCGCTCGCCAGAACATCGCCGAACAGCTGGGCAGAAACCGATCTGAAAGGCCGCGTCGTCAACCTCGATGAAAAAGAAGACATCAAAGGCCCCCTGCCGATGGCCGTGGCCATTGCGCCTAAAGTTGCGCCGGAGGAAGGCAAGCCTCGTCCGGCCATTGTCGTCATCGGCAATTCCACGTTCGCGACCAATGCCTTCGTGAATTTTCCAGGTAACAGCGACTTTTTCCTCCATTCGGCCGGGTGGCTGGCTGAAGAACGGAATATTCTGGCGATCGTTCCAAGGGACTCCGCGCTTCGACCGTTTACCCCCAACCCACTACAGGAAAGAGTTTTGCTCTATCTCCAGGTTATTCTCTTGCCGGCCGCCATGGTTTTCTCTGGCTTCATGGTGTGGCGCAAACGTCGGCGACTCTAGATCGATGCGGTACTGGCCCACATTTGTTATGGCGCTCGTCCTGGCCGGACTCGGCCTGTATCTCTATGTCATCGAGCTTCCGCAGAAAGAATCGCATGAGCGACAAGATACTATCGAGAAGAAAGTATTGCTGTTCGATCAAGACAGTCTCTCCGGACTTACGATCAAGACTGGCCAGCAGGATCTCGTGTTCGCTCGGGCTCCTGAGAAGGGGTGGGTATTGACCGCGCCTCTCAGCACCGAAGCCGATCAGCGGGAGGTGCAAAGCTTGATCAGAGCCCTAGTGACAGGCACTGTGGCGCGCACCGTTGAGGAGCATTCGACCAACCTGGCCCCCTTTGGGCTGGATAATCCGGTGACCACGATTACGGTCGTAGCCGGCGCCGCACGGGAAACCTTCTCCATCGGAGATAGCGGTCCGCTGACGTCCACCTTGTATGTCCTTCGTGAGTCGGATCATAAAGTACTACTCACCAATCTGGCCCCGAAAGACTTTATCAACAAAACGTTGATGACCTTTCGCCGCAAAGACCTCTTGTCCCTCTCACAGAGCGACGCCGAGCGTGTCCGTCTCACGTACCCGACGACCGAAATTGTGCTCTATCAAGGGCAAGAAAAACCTAAAAGTAAATGGAAGATCCGCTATCCGATTGAGGCAGCAGCCGATCAAATAGAGGTACGAGCCCTTCTGTTCAGGCTCGAAGACTTAAAGGCGTTGGGCATTGTCGACCCGGGGCCTGAACGCGACGCGCTGGCTAAAACGCTCACGGCTCCAAAAGTGAAAGTGACTATTCACACGGCCGATGGCGATCAGACTGTCAAGTTATACCAACCGGACCCGGCCAGTGGCGAAGCCTTTGCGGAAACGAATCCCACCGGCCCTCTCTATCGCGTGAATCCCGCCGCGATCAGAGATTTGACCAAGGAACTCTTTACGTTCCAAGACAAGCGGCTACTTGGCATCGACTTTACCGACATCGCGATGCTGTCCGTCAAAACCTCAACCGAGCACTATGTGTTGATCAATCAACAGAACGAATGGGTCTTGGAGGATCAGCCGGCTGAAAGATTGGACCAACAGGCCATCGACTTGTTTGTCAGCCGTGTGGCCAACGTCCCAGCCGAAGAGCGTGTGATCAAACAGGCTGGGCCATTGGCGCCCTACGGTCTCGTCACACCCGCAGCGGAGTTTATTGCCACGGGAAAGGACGGAAAGATTGCCGGGAAGCTTTCGATCGGGAGTCATGCCAACGGACTGGCCTATGCCATGGGGCAACGGATCCCAGGCATCTTCCAGATTCGCGCCGACTTGCTCACACAGATTCCCGGGAAGAACGATCTCCGAGCCGCGCAAGCGGAGAAGACATCTGCGGGACACTAACCAGAGCGGGTACCGTTTCTTCTTCGATGGATCGTGTCCTTCTGTTGAAGAAGGCGGAGTCGGCTGGTATTCTGTTCCCACAGCATGCTGCAACCCGGCCCTTTGAGACGACGAATCTTCGGCTTGGAGAATGAGTACGGTCTCATTTTTTCTCCGAACGGACGCGTCTATCTGCCGATGGAAAAGGTGCTGGGATATATTTTCGAAGGCCTCATTCCGAACAGCTGGCCTTCCAACGCGTTTCTCGTGAACGGCGCCCGGTTTTATCAAGATACCGGCTGCCATCCTGAGTATTCCACTCCCGAGTGCGACAACATTCTCGATCTTGTCATCCACGATAAAGCCGGTGAGCGGCTGCTTGAAGCCTGTCTGCCGGCTGCCGAAGAACGATTGCGCGAAGAAGGTCTGTCCGGGGAGATCTACATTTTCAAGAACAATACGGATTCGCTCGGCAATACCTACGGGTGTCACGAAAATTTCCTCATGCGCCGCGACGTCGACTTTTGGAAGGTCACGGAGCAACTCATTCCCTTCTTTGTGACGCGGCAGGTCTATAGCGGAGCGGGGAAGGTGTTGAAAGTGTCGGGGAAGTCGCAGTACTTCATTTCGCAACGGGCGCAGCACATTCACGAGAAGACGTCCTCTTCGACCACCTCCTCGCGCAGCATTATCAACACCAGAGACGAACCGCATTCCGACGCGGAACGCTACAGAAGGCTCCATATCATTGTCGGGGATTCCAACATGTCGGAGTTCGTGACCTATTTGAAGGTCGGCACGGCGGCGTTGGTTCTGTCCATGATTGAGGAAGGGTATTCAGTCCAGGGAATGGAGTTCGAGGACCCGGTCAAAGCTATTCGGGAAGTGTCGCGTGATCCCACATTGAAGCGCAAGATTAAGTTGGATGATGGTCGCCAGATGACGGCGGTCGAAGTGCAGCGGGTCTATCTGGACCGAGCGCAGGCCTATTTGGCCCACCAGGAACACGATCCGATCCTCGATGACATCTGGCAGCGATGGGCCATGGTACTGGATAAACTGGAAGAGGATCCGATGCAGCTTGTGCGCGAGATCGATTGGGTGACCAAGCGCCATCTGATTCAATCCTATATCGACAAGAAGGGGTGCGGTTGGGACGATCCGCGAGTGTTCCTGATCGATCTGCAATTTCATGATGTCAAACGGACGCGCGGGTTGTACTATCTGATGGAGTCCCGTGGGTTGATCGAACGGATTGTGGAGGAAGACGCGGTGCAACGAGCGATGTCGACGCCGCCACAGACTACGAGAGCGAAGGTGCGCGGAGATTTTATCCGGTTTGCTCGGGCGAAAAATCGGTCCTATACTGTCGATTGGACCTATCTGAAACTCAATGGCTATTGGGAAGAAACGATACTCTGCATGGATCCCTTCAGCGCCGTCAATCGGCGTGTGGATGAGTTGCTCTCACAGGTATCGGGATTACGGTTCAATCGATGATGATAGCGTCGCTCGCACAGACGCATGCGCGAATCTCATGGCTGGACCGAACGCTGATCATTGCCGTCGTATTGCTGTCTAGTATCTTTCCCGTCGAGTTGTTTTCCAATACGCCCCCTGCTCCAAAGGGCTTCGACGGGCAATACAGTGGGAAGCAGGGACAGGTGTTGGTGGTCAAGGTGAAGGGTGAAGAGCAGGCGACGGAGGTGAAAGGGACGTTTCTGAAGCGGACGATTCCATTTTTCCGGGAGTTCAGATCCGGGGAGCCAGACGGCTATATCGGACTGCTCGGGATCGACATGCAGGACGAACCGGGAACCTATGAACTGGCTGTCGAAGTGAAGCAGGGCGAACAGGCGAAGCAGTTGAGCTTCAATGTCCTGGTTGCGAAGGAGAATTTTGTCGTCGAGCATCTCAAGTTGCCGAAAGAAAAAGTCGATCTGGACGAGAAGGGCGCAGCGCGTTGGAAAACTGAGCAAGAGCAAGTGAAGCAGGCGCTCGCGGAAAACTCGCGTCTGAAGTTATGGCATAGCAATTTCGTGGAGCCGGTGAATGGAAAGCGCACCGGCATCTTCGGCAGTGTTCGGATCATGAACGGCAAGCCACGGAATCCACACAACGGAGAGGATATCGGTGCGCCGCTGGGGACCGATGTCGCGGCGACGAATGATGGAGTAGTGCGCATCACCGTCGATCATATTTTCTCAGGCAAGGGTGTCTTCGTTGATCACGGCCTGGGGTTCTATACGATGTACTTTCACCTATCAGAAGTGATGGTCAAAGACGGAGACTTGGTCACAGCGGGGCAGATCGTCGGCAAGGTCGGCGCGACGGGTCGCGCTACAGGCCCGCATCTTCATTGGGGTGTCAAACTCAACGGCGCTCGCGTGAACCCCTATTCACTGCTCGATTTACCCTTCAAGAACGGCTCCATGCCGGGAAATACGGTCCTCACGCCAGTGTCCGAACCTACTCCAGCGGCACAAGCGGCACCGGCCAAAGAATAAAGGTGAGGTTGGTGGAGCCTGCCTGCTCCGGCGCTTCGACTCGATCGCATTGAGCCTTACATCTGCTCGGCTGCGCAACTTCATGAATGTTCATGTGTAGAACTCAAGACTTCATCTGACAGACTGGGGAGAGGTAATAATTCTGACGAAAACGTCACACATGGTCTGTTCCACTACACTCGATGGGGTTCTCGATCAATCACGGGCAGGCTCCTCCGGTCACCATAAGCCTCTATCAGCGAACCGCCCGCGGGACTATTCTCGTTCCGGCGAGCACCCCGTGTGTTTCTCCGCCACGCGGCTCCGTCCGGTGAAGTGGCGCACTAAGTCTGCCGCCAGCTGTCGGTCGTCTCCTCGCTCGGAACGCGTCAAGGCCTTCATGACCCCCTATGCAGCGGCTTGTTTCCGCTCTTTCACTCGCACGGAGACTTCGACACGTGCGCCAAGCTTATTAAGGATCATCATCATCCGGTCAGACGTGAATCGTTCCAGATCCGCATTTCTGATCCGGGACAAATCAGCAGCCTGAACACCGGTCAGACGTTGCGCCTTTCGGACACTCAGGCATTTTTTATCAAGCGCCTTAATGATTTCAGCGGCCAGAGCCGCCTTCAACTGCCGGACATCCGCATCCGGCATATTAAAATCTCGATAGACATTTCCGCTCCCACGGATAATTTCTTCTTTCATTGTAATACCTCCCTCAATCGTTTCAGGCGTTCCTTGATGAGATCGACTTCCTTCTGTGGCGTTTTGATCCCTGTTTTCGATTTCTTCTGGAAGGCATGGATCACCCACAGATCATGATCAATCTGAACCGCATATATCACCCGAAAGGCATTGCCCTGAAACCGCAGGGCAATCTCAAACACACCCGACCCCATTCCTGTCATCGGTTTCGCGATATCGGCTTTGCTTCCCTCTGCCGCAATTGTCAGCGCGGCGACACAGATCTCCTGAGCGTCTACCGGGAAAGCTTCAAACTCTTTTCTTGCGGCCTTGAGCCATGAAATGGGCCTGGTCTGTTTTGTCAATCGGTACCTTCCATGGCTAATGTTGTCAAATTAAACAACGCCTGTCAAGAACGTTCGCCTCCATTCCGGTTCAATTCCCACAACGGTCTGTACCGTCTCATCGTGAGAGATGGTGTAGAGAGACAGCACGGCGCAGTTCGTGTGGACAACCCGCCTGCTCAGGAGCGGTCCCGTTGCCCACAGATCCACTGGCACGGCGACGAGTGCGTGTCTTTCTATTCGTGTGGTGATGGGAAGGGAAGACACACTGAGGGAAGCGCCCGCGTGGTACCACGCGGACGTTCAAAGCAGAGGCCTCAGGAACAAATGTCCCGGACGGCGTGCGGTGAGAGAAAGCCTTGTGCTGTGAGATTAAAAAAACCAGAGTGTCGCGAAGCTGCGGAGTTCGTTATTGAACTGAGCCCCAAGCGAGAGCCTTCTGATTCTCCAACATCTCCAGAGGGAGTAGGCAGATTATTCTCCACTGCGCGCATCCTCCCAATTCCCCTAGTTCGTTTTCAAGGGTGGCCTGGTCGATCCTCGATTGCGCGCGTCGAACGAGCACATTCTTATCGTGCGCGTTCCGCGAGCAGGAGGACACCCAGGCTACCCTTCCCACCCTTCTGAGGCCGCGCGTTGCGCGAGCACAGGAGATCATCAGGCTCCATCCCACTCCCTTCATCGTGCGCGTTCTGCGAGCAAGAAGGACAGTCGGTTGCCCTCGCCTTATCCTTTGTGCGCTTCCATGTAGGCTCGAAGGAGGGCATTGATCCGTGTCTGATAGCCGGGTCCTTTGGCCTTGAACCAATTCAAGACTTGCCGATCCAAGCGAATGGTCACGGCGGTCTTTGGCTCGGGAAGCCTTAGTAGCGCGTGCATAAAGAATGCTTTCCCTTGTTCTGGGATATCGGAGGTATCGATCTCCGCATCCTTGAGCGCGTCAATTCTTGCCCAATTCGACCGCGACCGCTTCTTGGTAGTATGCTTCTTCACGTTTGTTTGCCTTTCGTGCAGAGATAATGCGAATCGAGTTTGGCTCACGTCCGGTAAAAGCGACTACCATGAGCCGCCCACGAATTAATCCGAAGCCGATCTTCCTGGTTTCGCCGTAGTCTTTCCGGCTATCTGGCCCTACCAACATGAGGCTGCTAAACATCTCAGAGACATCCGAAAAGTCGATGCCGTGCTTGGCAATGTTCGCTTCTCGTTTCGTTTCATCCCATTCGAACCTCACGTAGGAAGTGTACATACAGAACGTATGTACGTCAAGATGATCAGGTGGGTTGTGGCGAAGGACTCTCTAAGAATAGGACGGGCAGGACTAAATCTGTTCTTATGTCGGCAACGATTACGTACTACCCACTCACCCACACCGGCTGTGTGTCCCAATTTTTCACGGCACTAGTTGGAAATTCATCTTCAAGGCTTCGACTAGGTCCTTGGCATAAAAGAATAGGCGACTTTCCGGTAAGACCTTGTAGTACTGTTGCGGTTGATAGAGTTTACCGGTGTTGATATCGGCGCAGTAGCGATCCGGGCCGGTTCGCGTGCCCTTCATCGTGTCAATGACCCAGCGAAACTCATAAGCGAGAAGGAAGTTGTCCGGGCCCTTCCAGAATCCTTTGTTCATCGTCCGTGCTTTATGGACGGCGGTTTGGACCAGCTCAAGGTCCGCAGGCTTGGGGATGTTTGGGTAAATTAAGAGGCTCACGGCCTGTCCCTCTTGAAGCATCTGAAGGTTGAATGTCGGACGCTTATTTTCGGGAATCGTCTCACGTTCATTTTTTTCGTAGGCGCCGTTTACATAGGCCAGCATCCGTCCGCGCCGGTCAAATACTTCCTCCGCGACCATCGCAAAAATATGCCAGGGTGTGAGCGGTTTGCCGTTCTTGCCTTTTCGTGCGAGCCGTTTTTGAGCCATACCTTGGAAGTGGTCGAATGATGCTTGCC
The DNA here is from genome assembly GCA_030456405.1 of Nitrospira sp. The sequence continues at coordinate 768 of JAKDNQ010000022.1, read as the reverse complement.
CGGCCGCGATGTGCCGGTTGCAGGCATTGTTGATGAGTTTCTTGGAGAGATGCTGTTTGAGCCCCGCTTCGAGGTCCTTCCCGGCATCGCTAAGAAACGTGCTGAATGGGACATCGAACTTGCTCGGGGTGGTGGAGGAGGCGCCTTTGTAATGCAATTCCGGGGAATCGATGCCGAGCATGCGGATGGGCAATTGAAGTGTGGGGGTGTCGCCGTCTGTTGCGGAAATCCAGACGGGTTTGTCGCAGAAGGCGAGATGTTCTGGCTTATAGGGAAATGAGACGATCGGCATAGCGACCCTCCTGTTTTTGACGCGTGGGGGAGGATGATAGGCAAGCGCGAGGAGAGATGCAATGGAAAATTCGCACTCGAGGAAAGAACTGACTTGGCTGGTCGTCTATTCCTTCCAGTGAGGGTGTTGCGGGTGTGGTTCACTGCGCGCGTCGAACAACGGCTGTCCGATTCTTGTTGCTTCCCATCAAGGGAGTGGTGAGGTTGCCATCGACTGTGCGCAATATTCTCACCCGCTCAACCCAGAGCGCGCCGAGACGCGCTCTTTTCCCTGGCGAGCACATTCTAATCACTAATCCTTCCAAGCTTGCTTGTTTTTCTCTCCGGGAATGGCACCCATGCAGGTCCCACTGCGGCCGTCGAGCGAGCACATTCTTATCGTGCGCGCTCCGGGAGCAAGGGCACCTGCATGGGTGTCATTCCCCCCCCTTTATCGTGCGCGTTCTGCGAGCAAAGATGGCGCCTGGCCACTCCCTC
>JAKDNQ010000114.1 GCA_030456405.1 Nitrospira sp. | reverse complement strand
GGATCACGCTGGATTCCCTTGGTCAGCTTCAGTTGGCTTTCTCCGATGCGGAAGACGGCATAGGAGGCCAGGACATGGGTGCGATGAAGATCGAGGAAATGGTTATACTCGACGACGGCTTCCGCGTACTCCTCTTTCTCGAAGAACGCCTCTCCTCGTTTCATGATGACGTTCGGGTCGTAATTTTTCTTGATCCCATCGCCTAGAAAGATCTGCTCGTCGGTGCCGCTTAGGGCTTTCTTCGCCGTGTCTTGGGTTTTCGGCTGGCTGGAGCAGGCGGTGGTGACAGAGAAGACCGCGAGACAGAGGCCGAGGGCCACGGTCATTCGTCGCGCAGGAGTTTGGAGGGAGAACCAGCGTACCATGGCTGCCGGGAAATGTAACAGGCGTCATGGCTGAATGCAAGGTTTCGGCGTGATTATTCCGCATGAATTTTGACGCTTCATCGCGAAATCGCTGAGCTGTTCTGTGAGCCTGTCGGCAGAAGCGTTCATGAAGATTGCGGGTCAAGTTGACCCCTGTAGTACCGAGACCTATAATCCCGCGGGGATTGCAGCGGACCTCAGACCATAATGATACGGACGAGAATTATTGGAACAGGTTCATACCTCCCTGAACGGGTCGTGTCGAATCACGAGGTAGGGGCCTTGCTGGGCATTGAGCCGGCGGTTATCTCTCGTCTCACAGGCATTCTGGAGCGACGCAGGGCTGCTGCGTCCCAAGCCTCTTCCGATCTTGCGGTGGAAGCTGCTCGACCGGCGCTTGAAGCTGCCGGAGTCTCGGCTTCAGAGCTGGGGGCGATCGTCCTATCGACCACCTCTCCCGATACGGTCTTTCCCTCGACCGCCTGCCATGTCCAACGAATGCTCGGCTGTTCCTCGATCCCGGCGTTCGACGTGGCAGCATCCTGTTCGGGCTTTCTTTATGGTCTCTCGATGGCCGATGCCATGATACGGAGCGGGCAGGTCAAGACGTGTCTGGTGGTGGCCGCGGAAGTGAAGTCTCGTTCCGTCGATCCCGCCGATGGCGATACGGCGCTCTTGTTCGGCGATGGGGCCGGTGCGGTCCTGTTGCGGGGCGAGCCAAAGGCAGACGAGCTGAGCCAAGGAATCTTGGGACTCCGTCTCCGTGCAGACGGCGCCCAGCATGGTTTGATTACGATTCCCGCAGGGGGATCGCGCCTGCCGACGACGGCGGGGACGGTTGAAGCGAAGAACCATACGGTGCGGATGCAAGGGGCGCCGCTCTTTCGTCTGGCAGTCAAGCGATTAGACCAAGTCATTCGCGAGACCTTGAAAGAGTTCGGTGTCGAGCTCCAAGACGTTGCGCAGGTGGTGTTACACCAGGCTAACGGGCGGATTCTCGATCATCTGACGAAGCGGCTTGAGATTTCGCCGGAACGAGTGTGTTCCGTGATCGGTCGCTATGGAAATACGTCATCGGCGTCATTGCCTATCGCGCTCGACCATGCGGTTCGTTCGGGAAACATTCATCCTCATGACATCGTTTTGCTGGGAAGCTTTGGCGGTGGTGTGACCTGGGCGGCAGGACTGGTTCGGTGGTGAGCCCGGCTTACAACTCTGTCCGTGATACAAGCTATGGGCCTCTGACATTGGGGAGTGCGCGATGCTATTTGGATTGATCCCTCGAGAAGAAGCGTTCTTTGAGCTGTTCAAGAAGGCCGCGCATAACATGATCGAGGGGAGCCGTCTTTTGAAGGTGATGATGGAGGATTTCCGGTCTCCCGTCGAACAAGCGAAGGAGATCAAAGCCGTCGAGCACATTGGCGATGACATTACGCATGACATCGCGCGCCGATTGAACATGACTTTTATTACACCGATCGATCGGGAAGACATCCATGACCTCGCCAGCGCCCTCGACGATATTCTGGATACCACGGAAGCGGTTGCCGACCGTTTCGTGCTGTACAAGATACCGAAGCCGACCGAGAAAGCGATCAAGCTCGCCGATATTCTGTACCAGGCATCGGTGGCTGTGGGGCAAGGTGTGGATCTCCTGGGCTTGCCGCACCCGGAAATGAAGAAATGCAGTGTGCAGGTGAACAGTTTGGAAAACGAGGCAGATCGAGTCTCCCGCGATGCGATTTCGGCTCTCTTTGAGAAGGAAACGGATCCGATCGCGGTGATCATGTGGAAAGAAGTATACGAGAACTTCGAAGCAGGAACTGACCGATGCGAAGACGTCGCGAACATTCTTGAGCGGATCACGCTCAAACATCACTAATAAATCGCAAGGCGTAACGCGTGAAACGTAAGGCGCAAGAGATCACAGCTATGCGAACAGGCCGGTTTGTCATGTTCTCTTCCCCATCGATTCCTCACCCCTCACCCCTCACCACTCACCCTTCACGAGCACAAGATGTCTGATCTGACTGGAATGCTGCTCCTTGTGGTGGCGCTGGCTCTGCTGTTCGATTTTTCGAACGGGTGGCATGACAGTGCCAACGCCATTGCGACCGTCGTGTCTACCAGAGTCGTGAGCCCGTTTGTAGCGGTCATGGCGGCCGGTGTGCTCAATGTGGCCGGGGCATTCATGTCCACCGCTGTGGCCAAGATGGTGGGATCGGGGATCGTCAATCCGGCTGTGGTGACTCAAGGGATGGTGGCGGCGGCGCTGGCCGGCGCCATTGTGTGGAATCTCTTCACACTGTTGTTAGGACTGCCGACCAGCTCGTCTCACGCATTAATCGGAGGATTGGTCGGGGCTGCGGTGACCCATGGAGGGTGGGACATCGTGAAGTGGTCCGGCCTTCGACCGGTGATGGAGGCCATGGTGCTCGCCCCATTTTTCGGCTTTGCCATCGGATTTTCGTTGATGGTGGCGATCAGCTGGATTTTTTTTCGTGTGACCCGGAGCATAGCCAATCAGTTGTTCAAGCGGCTTCAGCTTGTGTCCGCTTGTTTCATGGCGTTCAGCCATGGCGCGAACGATGCGCAGAAGGCTATGGGGATCATTACGCTGGCGTTGCTCTCTGCGGGGCAAATCTCTTCGAATGACGTGCCGGGTTGGGTGATCGGTTCATGCGCGGTGGCCATGGGATTGGGAACCGCCGTGGGAGGCTGGCGAATCATCCGTACGTTGGGAATGGGCATCGTCAAGCTGGAGCCAGTGCATGGGTTTGCTGCAGAGACCGGCGCGGCGGCTGTATTGCTCGTGACGGCATACGTTGGGCTGCCGGTGAGCACCACTCAGACGATTACGACGTCGGTCATGGGGGTCGGCGCCATCAAGCGATTTTCGGCCGTGCGTTGGGGAGTCACCGCGAGAATCCTGTACGCCTGGGTATTCACGCTCCCTGGCGCTGCGCTTCTTGCGTCGCTCATCTACCTGGCCATGGTGAAGTTTCAGTAACCTGGACCGGTGTTTGAACTGGTAGCCGGACGACAAACCGGCTGCCGGTCGGAGCGTTCGCTTCGACCCATACCCGCCCGCCAAGGCCTTCGGCGATATGCCTGACGATCGCCAGCCCGAGCCCTGTTCCCCCTAACTCGCGTGAGCGGGCTTTATCGACTCGATAGAATCGTTCGAATACACGCGGGCGCTCCATCTCAGGAATTCCTATCCCGGTATCGGTCACGCTCAGTTCCACCGCGGTGACCGCCGCAGGCTGTTCGACATCGTCCGAGACCGGGTGAGCCGCCATCGTGATGGTCCCTTTCTCGGGGGTGTATTTGACGGCGTTATCAAGCAAGTTGGACAGAATTTGCGTCAGCCGGTCTTCATCGCCAAGCACCGCAGGCAGATTGTCCTCCACAAAGGAGACGAGCCGGTGCCCTTTCTTGTCCGCTAAGGGTTTGATCATGGCGAGCGTCCGTTCGATGACACTCGGGATATGCAGCGGCTCTCGCTTGAACAGGACTTGCCCGGATTCGATCTTTGACAGCTGGAGGAGGTCTTCGAGAATCAGGTTGAGCCTATCGCTTTGTTTGAGAATGATGTTGAGGAATTGTGCGCTGGTCTCAGGGTCATCTTTGGCGCCATCGAGCAAGGCTTCGATATATCCCTTGATCGACGTGAGCGGCGTCCGCAACTCGTGGGACACATTGGCGACAAAATCTTTTCGGATAATTTCCAGGCGGCGTAATTCCGTCATGTCGTGAAAGACCAGAATCGCGCACGCGTCGTTTTCTCGATCGGATTCAGTCGTGGTGGCCTCGATATGGAGACGGCGTCCACTCGGGTGGAGAAGAATTTCATCTTCTTGGTTCATACGCTTCGTCAGAACGGTAGAGATCAGCGTATCCAACTGAGGATGCCGGAAGACATCGGAACAGGGATGTCCACGTGCCTCCATCCTGGTGACGTCGAACATTCGTTCCAGCGCGGGATTGATTTGCAGCACTCGGCCTCGACGGTCGAGGACCATCACGCCTTCGACCATTGAGGTCAGCATGGCCAAGAGTTGGGATCGGTCTTCGGAGAGTTCATCGATCTTGGTTCTGAGTTGGTCCGTCATGTGGTTGAGCGTGTCGGCTAAGAGGCCGACTTCATCGCGCGATCCGGTTCTGACACGAACCGCAAGGTCGCCTTTCGCCAACCGCTGCGCCGCGATGGCAATGTCAGACAGAGGCTTCGTCAGGCTGTGAGCGAGCCACACACTCAGAGCGACGGCAATCAAGAATGCAATCCCGAAGGCGAGGGCCAAGTCTTGGTGCAGCTTGGCCACGTCGCGGTCGAACGTCGTCATCGGTAACCCCAATCTCAAGAAGACAGCAGGCGAGGCCTGATTCAGCCCATTGAGACGAACCGCCACATACAACGTACGCTCGCCGGTGGTGCGACTCGTACGGAGATCCGTTCCGCGCCCTGTGGCGACGGCTTGCTGAATCTCCGGTCTGGTCAGGTGGTTCTCAAGCGTGGCGAGGAGGTGATCCGAGACGGCGCTGTCGGCCAACACCCGTCCATCCGTGCTCATGACGGTCACACGTGCGAGGGCTCGCGCACTGAGCTCTCGCACAGCCGCTTGCAATTGAGAGGTTGAAGACAGCGCGTCCGATTGCGTCAGAAACGGCTGAAGCCCGTATGCGACCAGACTGGTGCGAGCCTCCAGGATTAAACCTGACTGGACGATCTCCTGCTGATCGAGCGAGCGAACCACCAATTCCCTGGCGATGAGAAGTCCGCAGGCGAGGACCAGCAGCGCCCCAATCATAACCTTCCATCTGATGGAGAGTGCCATAAAGACGTTATTCGTTAATCGTTCATCGTGAATCGTTGAAAGATTTCCGGACACTGCTTGCGTTTAACGATTCACGTTTCACGTTCTTTTAATTTGTATCCCAGAGACTTGACCGAGATAATCGCGTCGCTGAGCACAGGGAGTTTTTGCTTGAGTCTTCGGATGTGGACGTCGACTGTCCGTGTGGTTCCGTAATAATCGTATCCCCAGACGGAATTAAGGAGGACCTCCCTGGTCAAGACTCTGCCGGGACTGCGCAGGAGATGTTCAAGGAGACCGAACTCTTTGGCGGTGAGCAGGACTTCTATTTTATTGTCGGTGACTTCGTGTCGTGCGAGATCCATGACGAGGTTGCCGTAGCGGTAGAGGGCCGGGCCGCCGTCCGATTTCCGCTCAAGCCGTCGGAACAGAGCTTTGATGCGGGCCACCAGGGTCTTGGGGCTGAATGGTTTGATGACATAGTCGTCAGCTCCTAGTTCCAGGCCGATGATGGTGTCCGATTCCTCGGCTTTGGCGGTCAACATGATGATAGGGAGCCTCGCGGTCTCTGGCGCTGATCGAAGGCGTGTACAGACTTCGATGCCGTCGATCTCGGGCAGCATCAAATCGAGGACGATCAAATCGGGTTTCTCCTGTTTCACTTGCCTGAGGCCTTCCATGCCGGTCTTGGCCAAGACGGTCCGAAAGCCTTCTTTCTCCAAATAGAGTTTCACCAGTTGGAGGATGTCGTGCTCGTCTTCAACAATGAGGATCTTCTTGGTTGTAGGATTTGGCATGATTAGTGTCGTGAGCCTACGAGGGCGTAAGAACTCTGTCAAGCAAGGGGGAGGAGGGGATGGAGCCTGATGATCTTCTGTGCTCGCGCAACGCGCGGCCTGAGAAGGATGGGGCGGGAGCGGTCAGGTGCCCTTCTTGCTCGCAGAACGCGCACGATGAAGGGGGGAATGACACCCATGCAGATGCCCTTGCTCCCGGAGCGCGCACGATAAGAATGTGCTCGCTCGACGGCCGCAGTGGGACCTGCATGGGTGCCATTCCCGGAGAGACAAACAAGCAAGCTTGGAAGGATTAGTGATTAGAATGTGCTCGCTTGGGAAAAGAGCGCGTCCCTTGGGCAAGAGGCTGTCTTGGCAGACTCAGGGCGGGAGGGTGAAGTAATCGCCTGGGTTGGGCGGGTGAGAATGTTGCGCGCAATCGGGGATCGACCAGGCTACCCTTGAAAATGAAGTGGGGAATTAGGAGAACGCGGCGCAGTGGAAGATCAATCAGCCCCCATCCCTAGAGAGAAAACGAGCGAGCTTGGAGGGATCAACTGTAACCTCGTTCGACGGCCGCTGGCCTCACAGTCTGGCCAATTCTGTTGACGAGACCCGCTGCTCTGACGTAAGGTGGATGACAGCCATTCGTGAGTCTGTGACAGGATCGGAGCGCTCTACTGAGTTCAGGGAGGGAGAGGACGGCTATGAAGATCTATCTCGCCAATCCACGAGGGTTTTGCGCCGGGGTCGACCGGGCGATCGATATCGTCGATCTCTCACTGAAAAAGTATGGGGCGCCCATCTATGTCCGGCATGAAATCGTCCATAGCCGGCATGTTGTGAATTCGCTTCGTACGAAGGGCGCCGTGTTTGTGGAAGAGCTGGGAGAAGTGCCGGAAGGTTCGG
>JAKDNQ010000468.1 GCA_030456405.1 Nitrospira sp. | reverse complement strand
GGCAGTGGCTGTTCGTGGAGAAACAGCAGTCCGGCGATGATCCCGCATAGCGTGCGAAACCGGTGGGATTTCAATCGCCCACTCATGGTGCGTGTATTCGAGTACGGGGGGCCGGGTCTGCCGTGATGCAGGACTGCATAATTTCAGCGCGGCATTGCCATGACGTGGCCGCCGTATTGAGATGGTGAACCAGCTCTTCCGGCACGATGATGCCAACGGTGATATCCACCAAGACGTGATCGGCTATGCGATGAAAATGCGCGGCGTTCACACCCTGCAAGGTGAGCAACGCCCTGCTTAGCTCGTTCTCATGGGTGTCGCAGCCAGGTCCTATCAGCGCGACGGGAACTCTCTCCATGGCAGCGTGGCTGGCTTCGGCCGGCTGAAATACGGCAAGACCCACGGTGAGCGCCATCGCAAGCATCAGACGGTTGTGCCTGAGCGTGGCCTTGCCGTCTACATGAGGCTGTGGGCGGGTTGCGGGTACGCTCTTCGCGTAGGACGTCTGCGTCCGGTTTGCGTATCTGCGATGAGCTGTTTGCGTCATCGGAATACCTGCCTGCAGGGAGGCGATCTGAAGCCCTTGGGTAGGGTCATCGATTTGTCTTAAGATCTCATGGTAGACGGTGGTGCGAGTTGTCGGACCATGCGAAGCTCCGGTTCGGCTGGGTTGCAGTGTTCCTCTCTTGAACGCGTTCATGGGCAGGCGGCGAGGATCTCACCGCCTGCCTGTTGCCCTTTACGGCACTTCGACGATGTCGGTCTTCATAGGACCCAGCACGGCAAGGAGTTCGCTCTTTTCCCTGGCTGGCACGTTGAACGTATCCAATGCCTTGACGAGGTCTTCAACCAGGGCATTGAAGGCAGCCGTCGTGATTTTCATGCCGGTATGCGCTTTTTTCATGTCGGGCCCCTCATAGGTGCAGGGGCCGCCGCTGGCTTGGCAGACCTGGTCGATCAGCTGTTTCTTCAGGTGCGTCAGATCGGCTTTGGCAAACCACCCGTTGATGCGCTTGTCTTCGCCCACGATGCTGACGAATTTGCCGACGACGGCCGTGATAGGGCCTGTTCCGCCGAGCCGTTCATAGAGTGAGGGCAACGGAGCATCGGCTGCCCACACCGGCGCTGAGATCAACAGCAAGGCGACGGTCAGCATAGTTTTGATGGCGCATGAAAGTTGTTTCATGAAAGGCGCTCCTTTTTTGAGAGGTAAATGAGGGCTTCCTTCGAGTGCACACTTCTATCATACTTCTGGTCGTTTAGGGGTTCCAGGGCGTCAGTGGCATCAGCGGAGCATTCTTGGCTACCGGTGTAATCGTCAGCGCGGCAATGGCTCCACGAAGGGCTCCAGTGAGCGAATGCGTCACAATCGGATAGACCCCGGGTGATTCGGAGATCAAGTCGAATGTGGCGGCGCTTCCGGGTCCCACAACATAGGTTTGCACCCCTGTGAATTTGTTGGCAGGGTTCCCGCTCTCGTAGACGTTGTCCCAAATCTCGCCGATCGGGTGGAGCGAGGAAAACTCGTTGGGGCCCGCGTTCACAAAATAGATCCGGACCCGCTCATTCGGTTTCGCCTCCAGCGCTTCCCCGCCGATGAAGAAGGGATGATACTTCCAGATCCCTCCGTTGAAGATCACATTGTCGAACTTCCGGCCGAACATGGCCTCGACATCGTCGGGGTTATTCCAGAGCTCTGATTGGACCAACAAAAACTCCCGGTCCGCTTTCGGCCAGACCTTCGGATCCTTGGGATCGACGATAATCGCCCCGAACATGCCGCGCGCGACGTGCTGGATCATGGGCGCTGCTCCGCAATGATAGAAAAACACGCCGGGCTTCTTCGCCACAAAGGTGAAGGAAATGGTTTCTCCCGGTTTGATGGCCCGGTAGTTCTTCAGGAAATCGATTTCCGCCGCATGGAAGTCCATGGAGTGTTGAAAAATATTGGTCTTGGGATTCTCCAGCGTGAAGTTGACAGTGTCACCTTCCGTGACCCGCACGGCCGGCCCCGGCATCTGGCCGTTGAACGTCCAGGCCTTATATTTCTTTCCCGTTCCTTCCGTCACGATTTCCACTTCGAGGGCAGTCATCTTGACGTCATGGGTCTTCGCAAATGTCTCGGAGGGCAATCCCATCAATCCGGCCATCGCAAGGACCATGGCCCCTGCGATGGCCATCAGTTGAGGTGATTGTCTTTTTATCATGGTTGAACTCCTCTCTGAAATGGTTGAGCGAACCTCTCCAGCCAAATGTACAACTGGTCTTTTCTATGTGAGGGGTCTCACTGGCACTTCGTCTGTGTGTGAGGAAAATAATAGCAGAGCCAAATTTTCTCATATGTATCGTAGTGCCCGGTTAAGAGTCAAGCCCTTTGTTAGTCCCAAATGAGCCTCAATACCGAGCCAGGGGAGGAAAGCAAGTTACGGTTTAAGGCCCTCAATGCTGGCCTCTATTTCTATCACTGTGCTACCGCATCTCCACCATTCCTGAACACATTGCGAATGAAATGTACGGCGGGATCTTAGTTGAGCCGGTTGGCGGGCTTCCTA
>JAKDNQ010000467.1 GCA_030456405.1 Nitrospira sp. | reverse complement strand
GGGAGCAAGCTTGCTGTGCAACAAAGCGAGTGGGTGCAGGCTCAATTGCACGCGCTGGCTCCACATGTGACGGTAACTCTGCGGAGGATACAGACTTCGGGAGATAAGATTTTGGACGTCCCGCTCGCCCAAATCGGCGGGAAGGGATTATTCGTGAAGGAGATTGAGGAAGCGCTCCTGAGCGGTGAGATCGATCTGGCCGTGCATAGTATGAAAGATGTGCCCACGGAATTGCCCGAGGGATTGGAGATTCTCTGTGTGCCGCCGCGCGAGGATCCACGGGATGCGCTGATCAGTCGCGACGGACGATCGTTCAGGGACCTTCCTCGCGGCGCCAGGATCGGGACGAGCAGCCTTCGCCGCCAATCGCAGCTCCTGCATGCCAGGCCGGATCTTACGATTGCCATGCTGCGGGGGAATTTGGATACCCGTCTTAAAAAATTGCGGGCAGGGCAGTTCGACGCCATCGTGCTGGCTGCTGCCGGACTCCGGAGATTGGGCTGGGCGCATGAGATTACGGAATATCTTGCTCCGCAGATTAGTTTGCCTGCCATTGGTCAAGGGGCGCTGGGGATCGAGGGTCGGCGAGAGGATTTCTTTATTCGTTCTCTGTTATGTGGCTTGAACCATGCGCCGAGTAAGACAGCCGTGCTTGCCGAACGCGCGTTGCTCCATCGGCTCCAAGGTGGCTGCCAGGTTCCGATCGCGGCACATGCGACAGTAACCGGGACAGTGGTGAAGCTGGAAGGATTGGTATCCAGCCTGGACGGCAAAGAGCTGCTTCGCGATACCGCTGAAGGAACCATTGAGAACCCGGAAGCGATCGGTATTCAACTTGCGGAACGGTTGCTCGTACGTGGCGGCGATAGAATACTCCACGCAATCTACGGGGCCACATGATGAAACCAAAAAGACCTGGGAAGGTCTACTTGGTTGGGGCGGGACCAGGCGACCCTGGGCTTTTGACGTTGAAGGGGAAGGCGTGCCTTGAGGCGGCGGATGTCGTCCTATACGATTATCTCGCCAATCCTGTCTTGCTGCAGTATGCTCCTGCCGAGGCCGAACGCATCTATGTCGGTCGGCGGGGACGTGGGCAGTATCAGGATCAAACCGATATCAATCGATTGCTCATTGAGCGAGCCAAAAATGGGAACGTGGTGGTCCGGCTCAAAGGTGGCGATCCCTTTGTATTCGGACGGGGTGGAGAAGAGGCGGAAGCGGTGGCGGCGGCAGGGGTCGACTTCGAAATTGTGCCTGGTGTGACAGCGGCGGTTGCGGTTCCTGCCTATGCGGGCATTCCTGTGACCCATCGAACGTTGGCTTCGACAGTGACTTTTGTCACTGGCCATGAAGATCCTACCAAGCCGGAAACTCAGTTGGAATGGCCGAGGTTAGCCAGCGCATCCGGGACTCTTGTCTTCATGATGGGCATGAAGAATCTTCCTTCGATCGTCAAACGGCTCCTGTCGGAGGGGCGGTCGTTGAACCAGCCGGTAGCCGCGATCCGTTGGGGGACCAAAGCCGATCAACAAACTATTGTGGGGACGTTGGGCGATATTGTCGCAAAATCGGAAGCGGCGCATCTTGAGCCGCCTACCGCGATCGTCGTAGGTGAAGTCGTGCGGTTGCGAGGACAGCTCAATTGGTTTGAAACGAAGCCGCTCTTTGGGAAACGGATCGTACTGACCCGCGCGAGAGAGCAAGCGAGAGAATTTTCCCAGTTACTGGCGGCCTACGGTGCAGAGCCGATTGAAGTGCCGACGATTCAGATCGTGCCCCCAGAGAGTTGGGAGGCGATCGATGACGCGGTGACTCGTCTCCATACCTATCAGTGGCTCATTTTTACCAGCGTGAATGGGGTGAGGCCCTTCATGGATCGGCTTCGTGCCGCGGGGAAGGATGCGCGCGCGTTGGCGAATCTTCAACTGTGCGCCATTGGACCGAGAACTGCGCAGGAACTGGAAACGTATGGGCTCATGCCGGATGTCGTTCCAATTGAATTTCAGGCGGAGGGAATCATCGCCTCACTGGCGGGGAGGGGGATCCGTGGGAGCCGTGTCTTGATCCCGCGCGCCGAAGTTGCGCGCGAAATCCTGCCGGAACAGTTGCGTGAATTAGGGGCAACCGTCGAGGTGATTCCCGTCTATCGCACAATCTCCCCCGCGGTGGATGTAGCCTCTCTGACGCAACAGTTTCGCGATGGGCGGATAGCGGTGGTGACATTTACAAGTTCCTCTACCGTCCGTAATTTCGTGGAAGTCTTTGGCGGCCGAGACTCAGTGAGGCCTCTTCTTGCTGAGGTGGTGGTGGCCTGCATCGGACCTATTACGGCATGCACGGCAGAGGAGTATGGGTTAACGGTCACGATCATGCCGGCTGAGAATACGGTGCCGGCACTGGCAGAAGCGATCGTCGGATATTTCAAGAAAGAAGCGCCAGTCGCCGCTTCTACGTGTTGTTAGGCAAACGTAGATGACGGGTGGGTAGATCGAATTAGCCAAGGGAGGGCATGGTTATGGTGGCAGTCAAGTCGTTCATGGTTCCGAGAGAGAAG
>JAKDNQ010000113.1 GCA_030456405.1 Nitrospira sp. | reverse complement strand
TTCCTTGCCCCACCTCTTTGGTCGTAAAAAATGGCTCGAACAGATGAGAGAGCGTTTCCGGAGTCATTCCGTGACCGGTGTCGGACACGCTCACGTGCACGTAGTCTCCAGGAGGCATCAGCCGATACCGATCCGGCCATTCCGGCGTCACAGAGAGGTTACGTGTCGCGATCGTCAAGGTTCCTCCGTTCGGCATCGCGTCACGGGCATTAATGGCCAGATTCATCGTGACCTGGTTGAGTTGTCCTTTGTCGCCATTGATCGACCAGAGATCCGGCGCAAGATTCATCGTCAGCGTGATTTCTTCGCCCAGCAGCCGGTTGAGCATCGAGCTGATCAACTGCAGCGAATCGTTGAAATTCAACGGTTGCGGCATGAGGACCTGCTTCCGGCTGAAGGCGAGCAGTTGCTTGGTCAGCTCACTGGCCCGTTCGCCCGCCTTCAAAGTCTCTACTGCCATCTCATGCCGAGGGTCTTCTTCAGACAGTCGGTCTATGAGCATCGCGCTGTACCCATTAATGATGGTGAGCAGATTATTGAAGTCGTGCGCCACACCACCTGCTAAACGACCGATGGCATCCATCTTTTGAGCCTGCCGGAATTGCGTCTCCAGCCGTTTGTGCTCCGTGATGTCGGTTGCAACCCCGGAGATTCCATAAATCTTCCCATTCTCATCGCGCAGCGGAGACTTGTTTGTGGACATGACACGTGGCACTCCGCCGACTGTGCTCGTTATCACTTCTTCAAGTTGCTGAGGAATACCACTCGTCATGATCTGTTCGTTGGTTGCCTGGATGACATCCGCCAACTCCTCGGGAAAAACATGGTGATGTGTTTTGCCTAAAATGTCTTTTTTAGGCTTCCCGTAGAACTGGGCGAGGTTATTGCTCAGGAGAATGTAGCGATGTTGACGGTCAGTGGCAAACACATACGAAGGAATGTTTTCGAGGATGTTATTCAATAACCGCTCACTTGAGCCTAGCGCCTCCTCCGCCTGTTTACGCTTGGTGATGTCGCGCACGAATGCACAGTGGAACTCCTTTCCTTCGTAGAACAGATAATTGACACTTACCTCGACAGGGATCAGCCGGCCATTCTTAGCTCGATGGACCGTCTCCAATACCATGGTCCCGCATTGCTGGGTCTTTGCCCAAAACTCTGGCCATCTGTCCGCCTGAATGTCAGGGGTCAGATCGTGGACCGTCATGGCGCACAATTCCTCTTTCGAGTAGCCCAACATGAGACTGGCCGCCTCGTTCACATCCAGTATCTTGGCTTGCTGATCGATCCAATACACGGCATCGGCGGCCCGTTCCATCGAAAATTTTGCGAGCCGTAACGCTCCCTCTGTCCGCTTCTGTTCGCTAATATCCAGTAGCGCTGTTTGCCAATGGGTGACCGGTCCCGGCTCTTTGTCCACGGCGACGCTCTCGAGGTGCACCCAATGCGACGTGCCGGATTTTTTTTGGAGTTGCATTTCACAGGTTTGTCGCGTGCCGGTCTTCAAGACTTTCCGGCAATGCCAATGAAAGATGTCCTGACTATCTTGTGCGACAAAGCGGATGAATGGTTGGCCGATGAGCTTTTCCCTGTCTATGCCCACCAGCGTTGCGGCTCGTAGATTCGTCGTTACAATCTTGCCGTGCGTATCCAGTGTAACCTGGCCGACCGGAGAAAAATCGTAGCCATCCGTCCGAGCCCGGCGGAGCTTCTCATTCTCTATCTCCAGCTCGGTCTGACGGGCTTGCAACCCATGCACGAGTTGTTGCAGGTCTTCTACCTGCCTATCCGCGACATCGCGATGTGGAGTGGGTTGCCGCTGTTCTGTCTGATCGGGACTTTCTGTGATTCCCGCTGATGTGTCTGGCGCCTTGATCATTCCATGGCCCTTCTCAACCAAGGCTGAAGTCGAAGACCGGGTTACGCCCTGAGTCGCATTCCCCTCACGAACATCACCGTCACCCGGCACTTCCTTGATCCTGTAGGCTCATAGCAAACCTTATTTGTTCAGCTATGTCAATACGTCCTGATGGCTCTCCCGATTCGGGTCGTACTGTCACAAAATCCATCGCTGTTTGTGGCGAGATCGTCCTGACAGAATAGGGAGAGAGCACGGGGGCTACAGAAATGGCCTCCATGTTTAGCCGAACGTCTGTTCTTTTTGTCTCTCGCCTGAGTATTCAACCGAACACGAATCTATTGTTGGATACTATCGGCAGGGAAAGAAAGAGGCCGGCGCCAAGACCGCATGGATCTCAGAGTTCCAGCAGCCGGAACGCTCTATTGGGACATGGCTGTCAATCCGTTGACGGCTCCGACGGATCGATATTTCTGATCGCGTTGAGACAGCAGTTGCGGGAGAGAGAGGTCGTGAAGCTGGGAGAGTTGGTTGCTGAGCGATTTGGCGACTCGATCGGTGATGGCAGTGAGGTCCCGATGGGCGCCGCCGAGCGGTTCAGGAATGACTTCGTCCACGATATGAAGGTCGACCAGGTCTTTCGCCGTCATCTTCAGAGCGGCGGCGGCATCGGGAACTTTAGTCGGATCGTCCCACAAGATGGCGGCGCAGCCCTCTGGAGAAATGACCGAGTAGACCCCGTGCTCTAACATGAGAACGCGGTCTGAGACGCCCAGTGCAAGTGCCCCGCCACTGCCGCCTTCACCGATGACGATGGAAATAATAGGGACGGCGAGACGCGACATGACGAACAAATTGCGCGCAATGGCTTCAGCCTGGCCCCGCTCTTCTGCGCCGATGCCGGGGTAGGCGCCTGGCGTATCGATAAAGGTCACGATCGGGCGTCCGAATTTCTCAGCCATCCGCATGAGGCGCAGGGCCTTTCGGTACCCTTCCGGATTCGGCATGCCAAAATTTCTTTGCATTCGCTCTTTGAGCGTCTTTCCTTTTTGATGGCCGATGACCATGATCGACCGGTCGTTGAACCGCGCAAAGCCCCCGACGATTGCGCGATCGTCACCGAATAAACGGTCCCCATGAAACTCACAGAAATCTCTGAAGAGATAACTGATGTAATCGAGGGTGCTGGGCCGCTGGGGATGCCGAGCAAGTTGTGTGCGTTGCCAGGGGGTGATTTTGTTGTAGAGGGTATCTTCGACCTGTGCCAGCTTCATCCGCAACTTGCGGATCTCCTCCTGAGGAGCCGATTTCCCAGCAGGGACAGCCGCGAGCTTTTCAATCTTTTCTTCGATCTCGCGAATCGGTTTTTCGAACTCGAGGTAATCGCGCATGCGGTGTCAACGCCTATCGATGAAATGATCGGGAGGAAACATAAGGCACCCTACCCTGAAGTATTCGCTACGATAGCAGAATAATAGCCCCTTTGCCTAGTACTTCTTCAACGTCTGCCACAAAGCGTTCGCTGGGGGTGACGGTCATGTGAGGGAGAGGGGCCGTCTCGGCTTCTAGTGTTGAATCCATCCGTAACGTAAGCGAGACGGTTGTGCCACCTGGGTGACGCAACAAGACTTCATGGAGCCGCGGTAACTGTTCTGTCGCATCAGGGCGATCCGTCAATCGAATATAGACTCGTTTGATTGTCTGCGATTGCGCCTCAGCGAGTGGTTCAATCTTGCTCCCTCGAATTTTCGTCCCTTTATCTCCTCGATCCACCGTGCCTGTGATGCGCACGAGGCGTTCCGGCACGACCAAGTCTGCGGAGTTTTTATAGAGATCGGGAAAGACGATGATCTCGACCATACCTTGGAGGTCTTCCAGGGTCAGATAGGCCATCCGGTCGCCCTTCTTGGTCAGCATGCTTTTGACGGTCGTGACGATTCCGCAGAGTTTTACCTCACGACCGTCCGAAAAGTCCGACAGGCCGATGGTCGAAGCCGTCGCAAGCGCTTGGATGGTAGTCTCATACCGCGCCAGCGGATGGGAAGAAATATAAAAGCCGGTCAGTTCACGTTCGTGTTTCAGCCGCTCGCTTTGGTCCCATTCCGGAATGTTCGGCAGTGACGGCATCGCCGGATGTTCTGCCGAATCTAGTCCGTTCAGCTCGTCGCCAAAAATATTGGTTTGACCCAGATCCCGTTCGCGTTGCGCAGCGGCGCCGTCCTCAACGGCCTGATCCAGGACCGCGGCCAGTTGAGAACGTTTCGCGCCCGTGGAGTCGAATGCGCCGGTCTTGATCAATCCTTCGAGCATGCGCTTGTTCACTTTGTGCAGATCGACACGGCGGCAGAACTCAAAGAAGGACTTGAAGGGGCCCGTTTCATTCCGAATCTCGATGATCGACTCGACGGCGCCTTCACCGACATTCTTGATGGCCGCCAAGCCGAACCGGATCGCGTGGTCTACCACGGTAAAGTTCTTATGGCTTTCGTTCACGTCCGGAGGCAGGACTTTGATATTGAGGTCACGACATTCCGTGAAATAACCGACGATCTTATCGGCGTTGCCCATGTCGGTGGTCATCAGGGCGGCCATGAACTCAGTCGGATAGTGCGCTTTTAAATACCCGGTCTGGTAGCAGACGACGGCATAGGCTGCGGCGTGCGACTTGTTGAACCCGTAGCCTGCAAATTTTTGGATCAGTTCGTAGAGCTTGTCCGCTTTTTTGTCGGGAATCTTATTGGTTTTGGCGCCGACCAGGAACTGCGCGCGCAACTTCTCCATCTCCTCCGGCTTCTTCTTACCCATCGCGCGCCGCAGAATATCGGCTTGGCCGAGCGAGAAGCCCGCCACCTTGTTGGCAATGGCCATCACCTGTTCCTGATAGACGATGACCCCGTAAGTGTCCTTCAGGATCGGTTCGAGTTCAGGCACTTCGTAGGTAATAGGAACTTTCCCCTGCTTGCGTTTGATGAAGTCGGGGATAAGATCCATCGGGCCTGGGCGATAGAGCGCGATAATGGCGATGATGTCCTCGAACCGGTCCGGTTTAAAACCGGTCAGGAGGTCGCGCATGCCGGAGCTTTCCAATTGAAAGATGCCGGTTGTCTTGCCGGATGACAACAGGGCGAACGTCTTGGGATCGTCGAATGAGACCTGCTCCATGATCAATGGCGGGTTGTCGGGATGCCGCTCATTGATCAGATTCTCGGCGCGGTTGATCATCGTGAGGGTCTTGAGCCCTAGGAAATCGAATTTGACGAGCCCAATCTTTTCGACGTCTCCCATCGAATATTGGGTGACGATTTCGTCGTTAGCCCCCTTATAGAGCGGCACGTGGTCTGTGAGCGGACCTTCCGAAATCACGACGCCGGCGGCGTGCGTGGAGGCATGGCGCGCGAGTCCTTCGAGGGAACGGGCGATGCCCATCAGTTCTTTGACCCTGGTGTCGGTTTCGACAAGGTCCCGCAGTTTCGGCTCTTGATCGAGTGCCTGCTGGAGCGTCATGTTGAGCTGATTCGGGACGAGCTTGGCTACGCGATCGACTTCGGCATAGGGAATCTCCAGCACCCGACCCACATCACGGATTGCGGCTTTCGCTCCGAGCGTCCCGAATGTAATGATCTGGGCGACGTGGTCTTTGCCATACTTGTCGACCACATAGTTGATGACCTCGCCCCGTCGCTCCATACAGAAATCCATGTCGATATCAGGGAGGGACACGCGCTCGGGGTTCAGAAACCTTTCGAACAAGAGTGTGTAGACGAGGGGATCGAGGTCCGTGATGCGCAGGGCATAGGCGACGAGGCTTCCAGCGGCGGAGCCACGCCCAGGTCCGACCGGAATGTTGCGCGAGCGGGCAAACTTGATGATATCCCACACGATGAGAAAATAGCCCGCGAACCCCATTGAGCAGATGATCGTCAGCTCTTCACGCAGGCGCAGTTCATAGGCAGCCGGCAAAATCTGGCTGGGCCGTTCTTTCAATCTGGCTGCCAATCCATCCAATGCCAAACGTTCCAGATAGCTTTCCCTCGTCAATCCTTCTGGAACTTTGTACTGAGGAAGATGCGTCTTGTTCAGCGCCAGCTGGAGGTCGCAATTGTCCGCGATCCGGCAGGTATTGGTGACGGCATTGGGGAATTCGATAAAGGCGGTCGAGACTTCTTCTGTGGATTTCACATACAGTTGATCCGTATCGAACTTCATGCGATTCGGGTCGCTGATCGTCTTGCCGGTTTGCAGGCAGAGCATCAACTCGTGCGGGCGGAAATCTTCTTTCTTGAGGTAATGGCAATCGTTGGTGCCGGCCAGCGGGATGTCCATTTTCTTGGCGATCTCGAGCAGGCCGCTATTCGCCACTCGCTGGTGGTCCAACCCGTTGGCCTGCACCTCAAGGTAGAAGTGTTCCTTCCCGAAGATTTCCTGAAACTCCCCAGCCACAGCCATGGCGCCGGCCATGTCTTTTTGGCCGATGAGATAGGGAATTTCACCACTCAGGCAGCCTGACAGTGCAATCAGCCCCTCATGGTGTTCTTTGAGAATGTCTTTGTCCATCCGCGGCTTATAATAGAAACCTTCAAGATATGCTTTGCTCACAAGGTTGATCAGGTTCTGATACCCGGTCAGATTTCTGGCGAGAAGGATGAGATGGTAATAGTCGTTGTGGGCAAGGCCGCTGTCTTTGGCGGCGAATCGGCTGCCTGGCGCCATGTAGGCTTCGCAACCGATGATGGGCTTGATGTCTGCTTCTTTGGCTTTGCGGTAGAACTCGATCGCCCCGAACATATTGCCATGGTCGGTCATCGCCACAGCCGGCTGCTTGAATGATTTGATCTGTTGGATGAGCGGCTCGATTTGATTCGCGCCATCGAGCAAACTGAATTGAGTATGGAGGTGGAGATGAACGAAGGACGACGTCATGCCGGGATTTTAGGAGGGCAGGGAGATGAAGTCAAACAAGAGAGGGAGGGTAGTCTGGTCGTCCTCCTGCTCGCGGAACGCGCACGATAGGAATGTGCTCGTTCGACGC
>JAKDNQ010000466.1 GCA_030456405.1 Nitrospira sp. | reverse complement strand
CAATACATCCCCTACAGATGATGGAGTGCCCCATGGTCGACTATCACGATTACGCTGCCAAAGCCTTGCGCGACGAAACGCTGACCAGAGATGAATGCCAGGCTGTGCTTGATACTCCCGATGAGCAATTGCTGGAACTCCTCCAAGCCGCCTTTACGGTCCGATCCCGTTACTTCGGTAAGACTGTTCGGCTCCAGATGTTGCAGAACGCGAAGAGCGGCGCCTGCCAGGAGGACTGTCACTACTGTTCCCAATCTGCGATCTCCACCGCCCCCATCGAGCGGTATAACCTTGTGCCCCAACAACGGATGATCGACGGCGCCCGACAAGCGGCGGCTTCGAAAGCCCAACGCTACTGCATCGTTATCAGCGGCCGGAGTCCCCTGGACCGGGAAATCGACGAAATCGCCGGAGCCGTCCGGTCGATCAAACAGGAGATTCCGATTCAGATTTGTTGTTCGCTGGGCCTCATGAATGAACAACAGGCAAAGCGATTGAAGGCGGCAGGAGTCGATCGGGTGAACCACAACTTGAATACCAGCGAAGCCTTTCACGGCTCCATCTGCACCACGCACACCTTCCAAGACCGGCTCAGCACCATCCGGAACGCACGCGCGGCAGGATTGGAAATCTGCTCCGGCGGGATCGTGGGAATGGGAGAGAAAGACGAAGACCTCATCGATCTCGCAATGGCCTTGCGCGATGTGAAGCCGGACTCAATTCCACTCAACACGCTCCACCCGGCGACAGGCACACCGCTGGAAAACTGTGACAACCTGACGCCTCAACGCTGCCTGAAAATCCTCTGCCTCTTTAGGTTCCTCCACCCACGCACTGAACTCCGCGTCGCCGGAGGCCGCGAACACAACCTCCGCAGCCTCCAACCATTGGCCCTCTATCCAGCCGACTCCATCTTCGTGAACGGCTACCTCACCACACCAGGCCAGCCGGCCCCGGAAGTCTGGAGCATGATCGAAGATCTGGGGTTTAAGATTGAAGTCGATTACCAGCAGCCGGTGGCAGGCTGACGGGCTCGGCCGTGAGCACCAAAACCGCTCGATCTCCCCGCTGCATTATCATTGCCGGACCAAATGGCGCCGGGAAGACCACCTTCGCCAGGGAATTTCTTCTTCGCGAGACTGGCGTGATTCATTTCGTGAATGCCGACCTCATCGCTGGCGGACTATCGCCGTTTCGCCCAGAATTAGCGGCCCGCCAAGCAGGCAGGCTTGTCCTGATGGAACTCACTCGTTTAGCGAAAGCTCGGGAGGATTTTGCATTTGAAAGCACCTTGAGCGGGAGAACATATTTACGGCTACTGACAGGATGGAAGGCAGCGGGTTATCAGATCACCATCGTGTTCTTGATCCTCACTTCACCTCAACTTGCCCTTCAACGTATTGCTTCCCGAGTTCGCCAAGGCGGACATGACATTCCTCGCGCAGACGTATTACGACGATTTCAGCGCAGCTGGGACAATTATCATACGCTGTATCGTCCATTGGCCCGTGCCTGGTCGGTCTACGACAATTCCTGCGATGCTCCAAAACTGTTGGAGGAGGGTCCATGAAGACAACCAACAGAAAGAAAGCAACCAAAGCACTTTCCCAAGCCGTCGGACGCGCACTCAGGAGAGCCGCCAAGGTCGCTCGTAAGACCGCTCGAATGTATGGCACGCCCATTTATGTGTGGGAAAACGGCAAGGTCGTGGCGAAGAAACCGTGAGCCAACCTCAGAGGCCTCCTTCCTCCAAAAAGCTGTAATAGCCCTTCCGGCTAAAGATGATGTGATCGAGAAGTTCGATCCCAAGAATCTCTCCAGCTTGCTTGATCTGCTTCGTGGCATCTAAGTCTGCCGGAGAGGGTTCGAGACCTCCCGCCGGGTGGTTATGCGCCACGATGATACCCGAAGCGCGATCTGTCAGCGCATCAGCAAAGACCTCACGCGGATGTACTGGGCTGCGGTCTATTAACCCAATGGACACGACCCGCACATTGAGAACTTCGTTGGCTCCGTTAATTGTGATGGATAGGAAATGCTCTTGCTTGCGGTCTGCAAAATGCCGAATCAAAGGCAGGACATCCGCTGGCGTACTAATCTTCAGGCCCTCCGGCTTGATACGCCGACGAGCGAACTCAATCGCGGCAAGCACCAACGTGGCTTTCGCTTCTCCAACACCGTCAAATGCCGTCAAGTCTTCGGTGCGAAGACTCAGGCCTTTTTCGTCTATGATCCTGACTAGATTGCCGGCGAGGGTCATCACATCCATTCGGGCCGTGCCCTTGCCTAAGAGAACGGCCAATAATTCTTGATCATTGAGTGCGCTCGCCCCCTTAGTGACGAGCTTTTCTCTGGGCCGGTCATGCTTGGGGATTTGGTCTATTCGCTTGCTCATACGCTCATGCAGCAGACGACAGATGAGTATGGATCACCGTGACGGCCATGATGTCAAAGATGCCGCCTGTGTCCGTGTATTTGGGATCGGCCAATTCTTCATAACGTCCCCGCCCATCATAGGCCGTCTGAATCTCACCGTTGACCTGGCCGCGATATGCGCC
>JAKDNQ010000112.1 GCA_030456405.1 Nitrospira sp. | reverse complement strand
TCGAGATGTACGGCTCCCACGGCAAGGAAAAAGAAACGAAGTTCCTGGAGATCGTCTATACGCGGAAGCAGTAGTGGCACGGCCTGAAGGCAGGAAGCCGTTCATCTCTAGAATCAGTTGAAGGGTCGGTCGTCAGACTGTCGAACAATCGCACTCGTTCATCAGAGAGGAAACTATGAGCACACCAACACCACAATCTGATTACATGTTGCTGTTTCGCGGCACCGACTGGACGAAGCAGCTGCCGCCGGAACAACTTCAAGAGGTCGTGTCCGACTGGGTTACGTGGTTCGAAGGCCTCGTGCAGGAAGGAAAATGTACGGGCGGCCATCCGTTGCACGAGGAGGGCAAGCTTGTTTCCGGCAAGAACGGACGCATCGTGACCGACGGCCCATTCGCCGAATCCAAGGAAGCCATCGGCGGCTACTTTTATCTACGGGTCGTGGACCTGAATGAAGCGATAGAGATCGCCAAACAGTGTCCTGGACTCGAATATGGTTGTGTGGTGGAAGTCCGCCCGGTCGCCGAGAGATG
This sequence comes from Nitrospira sp., assembly GCA_030456405.1. The sequence goes on along the minus strand of JAKDNQ010000112.1, from coordinate 6,354 downwards.
CGTGGAGAGGACGCGTGTATCGGAAAAGGCGACTCTCCGGGAACAGCTTGCCGATGCACCGGTGTGAGGGCGTGAGCCGGGACGCAAATAGAAAGCCTGCGGCTAGCGAGCCAGAATTTCACCGGCTGAACGGAATTGGACTTCCTTCTCGCATAAAGCCGCGTCGGATTCCGCGGCCTCGACGGCAGACCGCTCGAGTCCGGTGTTATAAGAAAGCGGAGCAGCTCCATGTCTGAACATCGAGCGACAGTCAGGTGGAAACGCACCAGTGACGAATTTCTCAAAGGCAAGTATTCGCGTGAGCACACCTGGAGTTTCGACGGCGGCGTTACCATCCCGGCTTCTCCGGCGTCTTCCGTCGTGCCTGCTCCGTATTCCAATCCGGCTCATGTTGATCCGGAAGAGGCCTACGTCGCTTCTATCTCAAGTTGCCACATGCTGACCTATCTGTATGTTGCGTCTAAGCAAGGCTTCCAGGTGGATACCTATCACGATGAAGCCGTGGGGGTGGTAACAAAAAATGCACAGGGCGTTCCATGGGTGAGTCAGGTGACGCTCAAGCCCACCATTACATACAGCGGCCCCAAAACTCCGAGGCCCGCAGACGTAGAGCGACTGCATCACCTGGCTCACGAACAGTGTTTCATTGCCAATTCGATTAAGACCGGCGTTCTGATCGAAAAGGGTGATGTATGATCGCGGTCAGCACATGCAACCAAAGTAACGGTAGCCAACCAAGGCACTTGCGGCGAACATGGCCACCGGGCGGCCGCGCCGCTGAGCTTATTGTGAGATCCCAATCAGAGGTTCACATGCTTTCACTTGCGCAGTTCGTCGCTATCTTGACCACGACCATCTTTGCCGGCGCCGCCATCTATATCAATCTCGTTGAGCACCCAGCCCGGATGGGTTGCTCAACCGAGTTGGCGGCCACTCAATGGGCGCCAAGCTACAGGCGCGCCACCTTCATGCAGGCGCCGCTCGCGCTCATCGGTTTCTTGAGTGGCATCACCGCGTGGTGGTTTGGAGCGGGCTCGCTCTGGCTTATCGGGGCCCTGCTCATTCTGGCAGTTGTGCCGTTCACCCTGATCATGATCGAGCCCACCATCAACAAGCAGCTGCTGCTGCTGCCGGGTCGTGATCTTCGCTCCGCTGAGACTCGTGATCTGCTCGTCAAGTGGGGACGATACCATGCAGTCCGCAGTGTTCTCGGCCTCATCGCATCGGCCATCTTCATCGGGCAGGTGGTTGGAGCCTAGCGATTCATTCAAGCCGAAGCCGCTTCGCGGCTCGGTTTAATTCAGGGTTAGGCGTCATCAAGAGGAGCGTGTAATGAGAAAGGTAGTTGCACATCTGATCATGACATTGGATGGAGTAGTGGAGTTCGATGTGGTCGCCGATACGATCGTGAAACTGCGAGATACTGAAGAAGTGCTGGGAGATTTCTTTCCAAAAGTGGCGGAGGAGGATGCCATGCTGCTGGGGCGCGTCTCCTATCAGGAGTGGGCAGACTATTGGCCGACTTCGACCTCAGAGCCATTCGCCAGCCACATTAACAACGTGCCAAAGTATGTGGTGTCCAAGACACTGGATTCCGCCCCATGGGGATCGTGGGAGAGTGCAATGCTGATCAGAGGCAGCCTCGCTGACGCCGTCACAACTCTGAAGCAGCAACCCGGAAAGAACATCGGCATCCACGCTAGCCCAACTTTGGTGGAGTCCATGTTGCATTCAGACCTGCTCGACGAGCTGCGCCTTGAAATCTACCCAGTGGTTGCCGGTAGTGGTGCGCGTCTGTTTCATGACGGGCGAGCGATCAAATATCTGCGGCTTGCGGATTCAAAGATAACCAAAAACGGGGTGGCGATATTGACCTACGAGTCGGTGAACAACGGCAACGACGCTTAATTAGGCGTTAGGCCACATCCCTTACGAGGAGAATTGAATGAACGTTGAGCACAAGCCAGCCAACTACACCACGGTCTCGCCGTATCTCATCGTCAATGGTGCGGATGGAACCATAGACTTCCTGAAGCGAGTCTTTGGCGCCATCGAGTTGCGGCGATTCCCCGACGAGTCCGGCAGACTGATGCACGCCGAAGTTCGCATCGACGACACTGTCATCATGCTTGCCGATCCGTCACCGCCGGATTGGCCGCCCATCTCCTCCCATGTCCACATCTATGTCCAAGATGTGGACGCGACATATCGGAAGGCGCTCGATGCCGGAGCGATTTCGGTGCAGGAGCCGGTCAAGAAGCAGGATGAAGACAAACGGGGCGGAGTTAAGGACGCTGGGGGCACCACATGGTGGATCGCCACAAAGGTGGAGTAATGCGTCCAAAGGAGGTCCTGCGCCAGCGGTCGGCTGAACCTGGGCGTTAGGCGCATTTGCGGATTGATTCGGGATGACACAAATCGACATCAAATCTCAATTCAAAGCAAAATTGCGTCGTCCAGCAATGCCTGACGGCGATACTTCGTGGGCCTTCGTAATTCTGCCTAAGGAGGCGAGTGCCAAGCTCCCGAGACGTGGAAGGACGACTGTAGAAGTCACCATCAACGGCCATTGCTTTCGGGCTACGCTTGATCCGGACGGTCAACTAAGCCATTGGCTCCGGTTAAACAAGGCGCTACTTGAAACCGCAGGCACCGGCATCGGTGACATCGTCACGCTCGAGATCATGCCCGTGGAGAAAGAGCCGGAGCCTGAGATTCCATCTGACCTACAAGAAGCGCTAGCGGCTGCTCCTGGAGCCCGGGCCGCTTGGGAGGACACAACAACTATCGCACGCATGGACTGGATACACTGGATTGAGTCTTCCAAGCAACCCAAAACTCGTGCACAGAGGATTAGCAAAACCTGTGACATGCTTGCTTCCGGAAAGCGGCAGGTTTGCTGTTTCGATCAATCTGGGCACTACAGCAAAGCATTCAGCGCACCCAAAGAGGCAGACTGAATTATGCTGCCAAATGCGCCTAACAATTCATTCAAGCCGAACCCGCTTCGCGGGTCGGCTTAATTCAGGCATTAGGCCACCAAGACCGTCTCTGGACCGGAGCGAGCAGCGGATGACGACCAAGAGACCCCAACGGGAAGCCCCGGAGCCGAGGAACTCAGTCATACAGTGGCTGCTTGATTCGGACCCTTCGATCCGTTGGCAGGTTATGCGCGACCTCATGGGCGAGTCCGACGAGGTCATCGCCCGTGAGCGGGCGCGGGTTGCCTCCGAGGGTTGGGGTTCGCGGCTCCTCGACCGTCAGCGGCCGGACGGCAAGTGGGGTGATGGCACCTCCGCGCCGCAGTGGCAGTCCACCCTGTGCGCCCTGGTGCTGCTGCGGGACCTGGGGCTCGACCCGACGAGCGAGCGAGCCCGCAGGGCCGTGGGCCTCGTCCGCGACCAGGTCACCTGGGGGTCGGGGTTCGGTGACTCGCCATTCTTCGAGGGCGAGGTCGAGCCCTGCATCAACGGCCGGGTCCTGGCACTCGGCGTCTACTTCGGCCAGACGAGCGATCGGCTGCTCGATCGGCTCCTCGGCGAGCAGCTCGCAGACGGCGGCTGGAATTGCGAGGCGGAGCGAGGCTCCGTGCGCTCGTCGTTCCACACCACGATCTGCGTCCTGGAGGGACTCCTGGAGCACGAGATGGCGAACGGTGCCACGGCCGCGGTGACGGACGCGCGGGTCCGGGCACAGAAGTACCTCCTGGAGCGTCGCATGTTCCGGAGGTTGTCAACCGGCGAGGTGATCACTGACAGAAAGGGGGATCACAACTGGACGCGGTTCGCGTTCCCGACCACGTGGCATTACGACGTGCTGAGAGGCCTGGACTACTTGCGTGGCACCGGCGTCGAACCAGACGAACGGGGCGTCGAGGCCATCAGCCTTGTGGCGAAGAGACGGCATCACGACGGGCGATGGCCGCTCGATGACCCCCACCCAGATCCAATTGACTTCGACATGGAAGGCGGGGCAGGCAAGCCCAGTCGCTGGAACACACTCCGCGCATTGCGAGTGTTGGACTGGTATTCAGCTTGAGACCAACGCTGTCGCCGGAAAGGGACAGGCGACTGCCATCAACTTCAGTGGCACTACCTAGTATGAAGGTGGCCTAACAATGCCATGCAGCCGACCGCCGCAAGCAAGCTTGCGGTTCCCTCGTCGCTTCGCTCCTCGGCGGCGGCTGATGGCAAGCGTTAGGCGGCGGGTGTCTGTTTCCTGAGCGAACTGAGACCAACAGGAGGACATGACATGACAACCAGAGACACCATTCAAGGCTACTTCGACAGTCTCAAGCAGAAGAGGGGCTGGGAGGATTTCCTATCTGATGATATGACGTTCACCAGCTTCACCAGTTCCATCAAGCGCGTGTCGGGTAAAGGCGCGTATCTTGAGGCAACCAAGCGCTTCTACTCCATGATCAAAGCAATGGAACTCAAAGGCATCCTCGTGGATGGAGAAAGAGCTTGTGCCTTGACCCGATATGAACTTCAGCCATCTGGCGGTCCAGCCTTCGACTGTCATGTCGCCGAAGTATTCGAAGTACGGGATGGCAAGATCAAGTCGTTCGACATCTACTTTGACAGTGCACCCTTCCCCAAGTAGTAGAGCAGCGATTCAAATGGCGCGCGATGGCGAACTATTGAGCCGGGTCAGAACGGCGTTAGCACACGTTCCAAACGTCAAAGAAAGGAAAATGTTCGGCAGCAATGCGTTCATGGTTCGCGGCAAGCTGTGTGTTAGCGCACGTGCCAAGCGAATCCTGTGCCGTATCGACCCCGCGTTCCACGACACTGTCGTGGAACGTAAAGGCTATCGGGCTGTGGTTATGAAGGGCCGACAGTACCGGGGGTATGTGTACGTCGATGCCGGATCCGTGAGAACGAAGCGCGCTCTGACGTACTGGGTTGATTTAGCCTTGAACTACAACAAGACAATTACCTCGAAGAGGAAAACAAATCTATAGCCATGGTCGTGCGTCGCCTAACAACCGGTTGCAGCGGGTTAAGAAACGTTCAAGACCACGCAGGCGACGCAGAGACTGCGTCACAATATGAACAAAAGACGATCCATCGAACCGACAAGGGAAAGGAAGAATCGCGGCTTCTTTTCTGATAGCGTTGAGATGTCTTTGAGCCGAAACGAAAATCACCAGAGAGCCGTTCTGTGTTCGCGTACTATGCCGTTCAGTACACTCAATAGTTAGACCCTGGAGGCATTCAATATGGCAACTCATGAAAAGCCAATCGGCTACTGGCTAAAACATTGCCATGATCTTCTCGACCGATACATCAGCACACAACAGGCCGAGAACGAGATCGACCGCTTGGACTGGCAGATTCTCAACGTGCTACACCAGCAAGCCAAGCCAGATTCGAGGCTAGAGGTGGAACTAGAGCCATTTGCCAGCTCCTGCACGATTTCATCGCACTTAGGGCAGCTTCGCGACAAAGGACTGCTCAGCCCAGGAAATGAAATCACCGAAAAAGGCCGCGAGTCGTTCCAAGCCTTTGCTGCCGTCCAAGATAAGATCCGCGAGGTTGTGTCATCTGGGATATCCCAAGAACAGTACGAGACCACAATCAACGTACTGAGAAGGATCGCGGATAACATTGAACAGGCTGGGGTCTAACAATTCATTCAAGCCGAACCCGCTTCTCGGGGTCGGCTTAATTCAGGCGTTGGGCGTCACAAAGCGGGGCACACTTCATGATGTCGATTTCGGGTGGGCTCGTTCGACTAGTTGATGACGGGCAGCCCATGGATCGGTCAATCCTGACCGGAAGGGTCGCCCCAAAGTAACTCACAAGGAGACGAGAATGAACACCGAAGTGTCAGCAAATCCTACAGCGTTAATCTGGGTTGGCCGCATCATCAGTGGTCTGGTTATTACCTTTCTGCTCATGGACGCCGCAATGAAGTTAGTCCCAGTGCAGCCCGTCATTGACACCATGCAAACCCTCGGGTTTGACAGCACCGACACTTTGGCGCGTGGGCTTGGCATCTTATTGTTGGTATGCACTGCGCTCTACGCCTTTCCCAAAACGGCGTTGCTGGGCGCGGTGTTACTGACGGGCTATCTCGGCGGCGCCGTCGCAATCCAACTGCGGGCGGGCAATCCGCTCTTTAGCCATATCTTGTTCGGAGGCTACATCGGCATGTTCATGTGGGCAGGCCTGCTCATCCGCAACGGCCAAATACGGTCGCTCCTCATCCCCTAATTTCACCAAACTCGGAGGTTTCCATGTCGTTTCAAGCCTATTTAGACAACATCAGAACGAAAACCGGAAAGGGACCCGCGGATTTCAAGAAGCTGGCCGCAGATAAAGGCTATGTGTCGGGTGGCAAGCTCCG
>JAKDNQ010000465.1 GCA_030456405.1 Nitrospira sp. | reverse complement strand
GAAAAGCTTCGCTTCAGTTTGCTCGAAATGGCGCATGTCGAAGGGTTTAACCGGTCACCGTCTGACGTTACGGGATCGAGGCTGGTGAAATACGGCATTGCCCCGGTCATAAAGCAGGCCTTTGAGGAAGTGTATAAGGCGCCGTTCATCGTGCGGATCCTGGTGGCCGAGTTGGGGCAGAAGCCGGAGAAGGACGCGCTGTTGACGATCAACTACGATGGGACGTTTGAGGAAACAACGGGTCGTGCGGTCTTGGCAGCCGGCCCGGCTGTTCAGACAAAGATGCTGGCCTATCTCAAAGAACAACAGCCCGCCACGTTGTCATTACAGCAGGCGTTGGACCTAGCCTTGCGCGCCTGGGCAATCGGTTCGCTCGCGCAACAACAGGATGAGGCGGACCAACAGGCTGAAGCTACGCCATCGGCAAGTGTAACCGGCTCATCGGCTGCCGCCACCCCAGGCAGTGACACCTTGATCGCACATGTAGGGGGCCTTGCCGGTGAACGCACCATCGAATGCGCGGTCCTTGAGCGTCAGGCGCCCGTGAGCTCAAAATATCGACCGCTCAAGCAAGGAGACCTTTCACGCCTCCTGCCGACGGCACTTCAATCCGTCGTGGCTGATTGAGATGTTGAACCGTATTTTCGGACTTGAAACCGAATACGGACTCTTGGTGAATCAAGACCGGCCCGATCATTCTCCTACCTGGTTTGCCCACAAAATTCGAGACCATCTCTTTCACGTTCAACGGCGCGGTGTCCTAGATCTGCATCACCGGGGGCACGATGAGCCGCCAGGCAACGGAGGATTTCTCACCAACGCCGGGCGCATGTATCTCGATATGGGGCATCTGGAATGGGCCTCGCCGGAGTGCGAATCGCTCAGCGACGTGGTGGCCGCAGACCGCGCCGGCGATCAGTTGTTGCAGGATGCGGTTCACGATCTCGATCTGGCCGATACGGTGTCGTTGATCAAGAACAATGTGGATCATGAGACCGATGCGACTTTTGGATCGCACGAGAACTATCTCGTCTCGCGGCGCTTTCCCTTTACCAGGCGCGGACTCGGACCCTTTGTGACCTTCCTCGTTACGAGGCAGATCTTTACAGGGGCCGGGCGTATCGGCGCAGCTGGTCCCCAGGACGGCTGGGTTCAGATGGATCGGCTTCTTGTGCCGCGAGGAGCGAGCCATCGGTACGGACAGGAGGCTCTCCTCCCGTTTCAGATCTCTCAGCGCGCTGACTATATTGTGAACGATTTTTTTGAGTGGGTGCAGCAGAACCGCGCGATCGTCAATACCAGAGATGAACCATTGGCCGACCCGAATCAATACAGGCGCATTCATTTGTTATTGGGCGATTCAAACATGGCAGAAGTGGCGACGGCCTTGAAGTTGGGCACGACGGGCTTGGTCCTTCAACTGATCGAAGAAGGCCATGTCCCGCTCGATCTTGATCTCCATGAACCGGTTGAAACCATGCAGGAGTTGTCACAGGATCAAAGTCGGCAATGGATCGTTCGGCTGCAATCGGGGAAGACGATTTCCGCAATCGATATTCAGGAATTATTTCTCGCTGCAGCCCGATCGCACTATCGTGGACAGGACGACGAAACCGATTGGGTGCTCGATCAATGGGAAGCCGTGTTGCGCGACCTCCGAGGGGACTACCAGGCGCTGGTGGGCCGGATCGATTGGGCTTCGAAGTTATGGCTGCTCGAAACCTTTCGCGAGGCGGAGCAGATGGCGTGGGCGGACCCGGCACTGAAGAGTCTCGACCTGGAGTATCACAATCTCCATCAAGGCAAGGGACTCTACTACGGTTTGATGGAAGAAGGGCGGGTCCCACGCCTTATTACGGACAAGGCGATTACGTTGGCAATGGACCATCCCCCACGCAACACCAGAGCGTTTGGGCGAGGCGAGCTTGTTCGGCATTTGCTGGCATGTGGGCCTCCGGATACACCAGACGACCCCACCCCGGAAGAACGGTTTTCTCCTTCATACGTGATCAACTGGTCGATCTTTCAATTGCGTGGCCAGGCGCCCTTCCCGATGCCGGACCCGTTCAAAACCTACGTACAAGAAGTGCGGGCTCATCTTCAAACAGCCTGATCGGGTTGGCTGGCGCGCACCTTCTTCACGTTCGCTCTTGCAAGAAGTCCATAATCCGATTCTCCGCCCAGAAAGAATCCTCCCCGTTGCTTGCCCATTGCAAGAATCCGCAATGGCCCCCGTGGCGAGGCGCGATTACTCGAATCCGAGAGTTGCGCTGAATCGGCGGAACCGTGAACATGGGGTAGGGGATAAAGGGATCGTCTTGCGCCGTAATAATGAGCGTGGGGACGGCGATGGATTCGACGACATGGCATGCGCCTACGCGATTGTAGTAGTCGGCTCCGCTGGCATATCCTCCGTCCGGGGCCGTATAGCGATGGTCGAATTCGCTCATCCTGTTAGTGCGGTCGAGATCCTTAAGGTCCCACTTGCCGGGAAAGAGCGCAGCCTTTCGTCGCAATCGCGCTTTGAGTTCCACAAGAAAATGTCTGTGGTAAATCCAGTT
>JAKDNQ010000464.1 GCA_030456405.1 Nitrospira sp. | reverse complement strand
GGGAATATCTATCGTCTTGAAAAGATGGGGCGACTCTACAACGTTTTTTCCAGCTGATCGACCATCTGGCGGATCGTATCGAACCCCGATTGCCAAAAGTCTTCAGACGCCATATCGACGCCGACTTTGGCGAGGATCGTCTGCGGCGCCTCCGATCCGCCGGTACTCAGCAGATCGAGATATTTGGGCACGAACGAGGCCCCTTCTTTCTGGTACATGCGATAGAGGGCGAGGACGAGTAAGTTGCCGAAACTGTAGGCGTAGCAATAAAAGGGGCTGGCAAAGATGTGCGGAATGGTCAGCCATTCCCATTGAAATTCATCCGGGACCTTGATGCCTTTTCCAAATTGCTGCCGCACTTCGGCCAAATAGGTCTTGGCCAGATCCTTCACGGTTGCGCCCTGAGCAATCATCTCATGGGCTTGATTTTCAAATTGGACGAAGTAAGCTTGCCGCAGGACTGTGGCGTAGATGTCATCCAGTTGGTTGATCAGGAGTCCCTGCCTCACCTTTTTGTCCCGTTCCCGGTTCATGAGGGCATCGGACAGGATTCGTTCCCCGAACACCGACGCCGTTTCAGCCAGCGGGAGAGTGGAATGGAAGGTAAACATGGAATGGTTCGCGGCCAGCATCCCGTGGACGGCGTGGCCAAGCTCATGAGCCATCGTCGCGATATCGCGCGCTTCGCCGGTGAAGTTCAGCAGCACGTAAGGGGTCATGTGTGGGACGACACTATAACAGTAGGCGCCTCCGATTTTTCCGGGCCTCGTCCGCGCATCGATATGGCGTTCATGAACCACCCGTTCCGCCAGCTCAGCTAATTGCGGAGAGAATCCTCGATAGGCGTCCAGCACCATTCGGACGGCATCCTGATAGCGGTAGGATTTCTGCTCCGTGCGATGTGGCGCATAGATGTGATAGCGGCTCATCGGCTTGATCTTGCACAGGCGAGCCTTGATACGGAAGTAGTGCTGGAAGATGCCCGCGTTTTTCTGACAAACTTTCAAGAGCGAGGCCACCGCTGCATCTGGAATGTCGTTGCCGAGATTGCGGGTGGCAATCGGAGAGGCGAACCGGCGCAGTTGAAGATTCTCCGCCTTCCAATCGTTGACCAACGTTTTATAAATTTCGCCCAGCAGATCGTGCTGATCGGCGTAGACGCGATACAGCTCTCGATAGGCGGCTTCACGAAGCCGCCCGCTCGCATGGCGGAGATAGGATGTCAGTTCCTCGCGCGTCATCGTCTTTCGTTTGCCGTTGACGGTGAGCGTGAAGGTGAAGGCGTTCGTCACGACGTCGTACAATGAATGGACGGCGCTACGGCCCGTGATGTTCTTGATGTTGACGATCTTCTCTTCCGGTTCGGACAGTGTGTGGGGCTGAAACCGGCGAATGGTTTCGAGGTGATACCGAAACGTGCCCGTTCCGGCCATGAGCCGTCGCGCATTGTCTTCGTCGACGCTCTGCCACCAGAGATCGAAAAACACCAGTCGATTCTGGAGCGCCGTGAGCCGCTCTTCGACCTTGGTCTTAAACGAGCGAGCGGCGAGGTCTTTTGTGTTTTCGGAGAACCAGAGGTAGGCATAGGCGCCGATTTTGGAAGATGCGGCTGTGATGTTTTCACTCAGAGTCAGCAGTGGGAGGAAGACGGATATCTCCATGGTTGGGCTGAGCCGGGATCGAGCAGCTTCGAATTGCGCCACGTTGGCCTCGATCTCTCCCAATAGAGTCTCGAAATGCCGCACTGGTTCCTTGGCCAAATGTGAGAGGTCCCAGCGCTCGTCATAGGCGAGTGTCTGCCGTTTAGGGGAAGAGGCCTTGCGTGAGGTCGGAGTGTTTCGGTTGGTCTTTACAGGCATAGGGAGCATCTCCTTCGGCATGTCTTTGCATGTCATGCGGGGTGAGCTTGTTCGTACACGATCATACCATTTCCCGCCGGCGAAGCCGCAGAGTTTTGGCCGGCTTGAACCCGAGGCGAATCTTCCATCTGTCTTGGCATTCTCGGTATGATGCGCCACGTGCGACGGGAGACTCCATGACCGATCAAGAACTCAATCGGGCAGTTCAATATGTCACAGCGAGCACCTCCTATGGGCGTGACACGGTGGCCGAGATTCTCAAGACAGGACTAAACGAAATGACTGCTCTGGCCACGCAATCGTCGGAGCAATTCGAGCGGAAGGTGTTGTTGGAATATGTCTGCCAATGGACCATCAAGCGCACGGGCCAATCGGAACCATTAGTTAGGGAGATTCTCGGCTGCGCAGGCCGTTGGCTCGATGAAGTGTACGAGGAAATCACCAAGCGTCAGTCCGAATCCCTTGGCCGCACAACCGATGATGACGACGATGACAAAGGAGCGGAGCCGGTATAGCAAGATGCTGAAAAAGTCTGCCAGCATGAGAGGATCGCCCGGTGAATCCTCTGTGCTCGCGCAACGCGCGGTCTAAGAAGAACGGGGAGGAGCGGCCAGGTGCCCTTCTTGCTCGCAGAACAGAGGAGGGATGGAATCTGATGATCTTCTGTGCTCGCGCAACGCGCGGCCTCAGAAGGCCCTCGTTGGACG
>JAKDNQ010000463.1 GCA_030456405.1 Nitrospira sp. | reverse complement strand
ATCGAGTCGTTTCCCGATCTGCATCGGCGGGGCCTGCTCTGCAATGCGGTAGCCTGGCTGGATCTGGGGATTGCATTGGCTGAATCGTCAGGCGCCATTGGACTGAAGTATTTCAAGGAAAGCCCGGTGATTTTAGGGTTGATCGAGGAATCATCGGTTCGTTCATTGGTGTTGAGCATGAGTCTGAATCTGGCCGAGCAGGATGCGAATGTCGCGTTGGAATTTCTTCGCGTATCACTGGACGTGGTGACGGTGATCCCACCTGATCAGCTCAAGGCTTGGTTGGAAATCGGGTTTGAACTGGCGCAGGTCGATTTTGTCGTGGCATTGGAGTACATCCGTCAAATTCCTGCGGTCGCCCGAGTGTTGCCGATTCAGCATGCGAGGGCCTGGGCGACATTCGGTTTGAAATTGGTTTCCCCGAATAGTCTCGGGAAGACAGACTATTTTGGAACTATTGAATTTCTCCGTACTAGTCCGCTCATCCTCGGCGATCTCGAGGATCTGTCAGTGAGAACCAAGGTCATGACCGTCGGGTCATTGCTGGCTGAACGGGATGCTGAGGCTGGCATTGCCTGGTTATCGGAATCGCCACGCCTGTTGCGTACGGTGCCGAATGAGGGATGGCGGATAAAAGTATTACAGTACGGAGCCTTGGTGGCGGAGCGCGACGCAGGCACGGCGCTGGCCTATTTGCGGCGCGCGCCTGAATTGGTGAGTGTGATCGGTGAGTCTGCCGAGGCCATGGCTCGCTTCGAGGCTTGGTTTACAACCGGTATGGAAGTCCTCGCCTACAGTACCGAAGGAGCCAGAGCGTACTTTGCGCTAGAGTCGCAGAAGGCGCTCACATCGGTTGAGGTGGCGTTAAGCGGTGTGCCGCTTCGCCAGGTGGCCCGTACCCTGAAGCTCTTCGTGCGAGGGCTGTGTGGAACGGATGTGACCATTCAGGCGCTCCCTGACTCGATGAGCCAGGAGGCCTCTCCGCGGGCAACGGTAAGTCAGGATGGGCGGACCATCTCTCTGCCGTCGCGTCTCCGCCGCTATCCCACGGCTGAGGAGAATACGCGCCTCTATCTGATGATGGCGGCGCACGAGGCGGGGCACATTGAGTTTGGGACATACCGGCTGACCCTTGAGCCGCTCGCAGATCTGGTCATGGCTGTAGGACAGAAGTATGGTCGGTCACAACAGACTGAACCTGACAGCCTTGAGGCGCTGTTTCGCCTGTATCCGCATCCGGGGTTGATCCAAGATTTGTGGACACTTGTGGAGGATGCGCGGGTGGAATTTCTGCTACAGCGAGAGTACCCGGGACTTCAGCGGGACTTGCAGCGATTGGCGCTGGAGGCGGTTGCAACAAGGTCGCTGACACATGGGCTGACGGTCAAAGAACTTGTGGTCGATCAACTACTCCAGCTCTCGACTGCCGGTTCACAACCTGTCGCTATTCACGTGGCTATTAAGGAGGAGATCGCGATCCTCTGGCCGATGTGCCGGACGATTCTTTCTTCAAACGCGACGGCGGAAGAGGCTGTGCGCGTGGCCCATGCCCTCTACATGCGGCTTGAAGAGTTGTTGGCGCCGAAGGGCGCGATGATCTTAACCGATCGGACGGATGAAGCGCCAGAGGATCTGGGTGTGGGCCCATCAGCATCCGAACAGACGGGTGAAGACTATCGCCCTGTCACGAATTGGGTCTATCGTGGCGCCATGAAGCCTGAGTTTATTCGTCAGCCTGGTCAGAATGAACGGGGGTCGGACGATCAGAAACAATCGGCGGACTTGGAACGAATGGCGAGCGCAGCCGGCGAGGCTCAGGAGTCATCGACGCAGGGTCAACGGAATCGAGAAGGAATGCGCAGAGAAGCTGAGAGTGACCGGCTTGCCGGAGGCCGGCAGTGGCCTTCTCATGTGGAGGAACTCTTGGCCTTGAACGTTGAACAGCCGGCGCCGACCGATCATGCCGGGATTGGCGATCATGCGGTGCGGTATCCGGAGTGGGATCAGAGGATCGATGACTATCGCCTCAACTGGTGTTGCGTCGTTGAGCGGGCCGCGGAAGAGGGGAGTGGGGATATCGTGGGCGCCACGTTACGTGCGCACGGGAGTGAAGTCTCGGCTCTTCGACGATTTTTCGAAGGTCTGAGGCCTCCAGGGTTGCGGCGTGTGTCGGGCCAAGCTGATGGTGACGACCTTGATGTGGATGCTGCGGTTCGTCTGTGCGCTGAGCGGGCGGTGGGGGTGGATTTGTCTGACAGAATGTACGTCAGGCGTGAGAGAAAAGAGCGGGATGTCGCAGCCGCGTTTCTCGTTGACGCAAGTGGGTCAACGAGCCGTCAATTGGACAACGGTCGTCGTGTTATCGATCTGGAGAAAGAGGGACTGGTGCTCTTGTGTGAAGCGCTCGAATCGGTAGGAGATCAATATGCGCTCTACGGCTACTCGGGCCAAGGCCGCGGGCACGTGGATTTCCTTGTGATCAAGGATTTTGATGATCGATTGGGTGGGAAAGCGGCGCAGCGTTTGGGCGGACTGGCCCCTATGCGGCAAAACCGTGATGGGGCGG
>JAKDNQ010000462.1 GCA_030456405.1 Nitrospira sp. | reverse complement strand
AGGATGTGGTTCGGACGTTGTGGTCGAACCAATAACGTGTGTAGGGCGTGATGGGGATGAGATGGACTGGAGCGCCTGGTTGGGTGATCGCTTTTCCAGAGGGGGATACAAGAAAGGCTTGTCCGGCCAGAGAGCTTCGCCCTTTTTGCTTGTAGGCAAATAAATCTTTTTCGTTCAGCATCGGGGCTGTGCGGTCTTGGCAGGAAGCGCGGTGCCAGGTTCGGCGGCTTGCGCGTGGTTGGGGGTATAAGAATGGGGACATTCTGAATTTTTTAGATCGCCAGGCCATCAGCTGGAACAAGAACCAGAATGTCCCCCTAATTCTCTCTCAAAGCGCGACTGTCACGCGCAAAAAGGTTGCAGGAATGGATGTGACACCCTTGCGCCCGCTCTTGTTTTGGCTGTCGAACAGAACTTGCAGCTCTTTTTGAAGATCACCGGCTCGACCGTTCTTTTCTGCAGCTTCGAACGCATTCATGGTTGGCCCATAGTATGATCTGAATGTCCCAAGCAGCTCGGACGGTGTGCCGGGATAGTTGAAGCGAAACGTGTCTTTGATGAAAGAGATCTTCTCTTCTGGAACCCCCGCGCCTGCAAATCGCTCGACCACGTTGCTCTCGATCCCCCACGTCATCGGACTAATGAAGCCTTCCGGCGGCGGTGGCGAGTACGAGGAGCTGATTTTCAAGATTTGTGCGACCAATGTCGGATCATTGGGAATCCAGTTCCCCATAATGATTCGACCTCCGGGCCGGGTCACACGTACCATCTCCTTGGCCACATCGAACGGCTTTGGCGCGAACATGGCTCCAAAGATGCTCACGACAAGATCAAACGCATAATCTTTCAACTCGTGCAAATTGGACGCATCGCCTTCCTGAAACTTGCAGTTCGTGAGGCTCTGCTCCTGTGCGCGTTTGTTCCCAGCCTCAACCAGGTTGCTCGCGATATCGACGCCCAACACGTCCGCTCCGAGTCTCGCCTCTGGTAATGCCGTCGTGCCATCGCCGCATCCGAGATCCAGGACCTTGAGCCCGTTGGTGATTCCGAGTCCCTTGACGAGGGCCTCTCCGCTCTCCCGCATGCTCTCCGCAATCCGAGTGAAGTCGCCTTTTTCCCACAGTGCTTTGTTTGGATTCATTGGAGCGCTCCTTTCGAGGTTGTTGGTTGGTTAATTCGAGGTGCAACAATTCTGCCTAACGTCCCGGTTGAGCGGCGGCGTGAAGCGCCGTCCGCTACAACCGGTGTTAGGCCGCATACAACAGATGACGCCCTACTGGCGTTCGTAAATCCGGACCTCTGGATCCGCCGAGAGATATGGCTTCAACTCTCTCACGACATCGTTTCCGAACAGCTTGCTCGTGAGGTAGCTCTCTGCGGAGGCTCGTGAATCGAAACCGTGAAGCACCTGTACATCCTCTTCACGGAGGAGGAGGTCTTTGGACTTGGCGCCCGGGATCGTCGCGAGAAACGGCGGTTTGTACTTTGCGTACACCGCGCCGGCCTTCGCGCGATCCCCGCCGGACACCTTGATCGTGATTTCGAGATATGCTTCTTTCATGTTGTCCTCCTGTCGGCTTGCGCGGAATCGCCGCGCCGAAGCTCCCACAATGGGAGTGTGCCTACAATCTGACAGGTCGAACATGATGTGTCTGTTCTCTAGATAACAGTGCCGCAGCACATTCAAGAATCGATCAGCGTCGCGATCTCCTCGATCCCGCGAACGCACACATATTCACGGTTGTATCCGAGCACTCCCTTGGCACGGAGTGTGTTGAGGATCGTGCTCACAACTGGTCGAGTCGCTCCCACGAGGTCGGCCAATTCCTGTTGGGTGAGGCGAAGGTGTTGTCCGAAGCCATGATCGCAGCGAGTGGCGAACCCTCCTGACAACTCGCGGAACGTCTGGGCTAGCCGTGCCTCGGTTCGTTTGAAGGCGAAGCTTTCGAGCCTGCGTTCCATCTGGCCCTGGCGCAGCGCGAGAAGCGAGACAAATTCCCAGGCGACTGCGGGGTAGTGCAGCAACAGGCGCCGCCACTCGTCGATCGGCGCTCGCCAGATGGAAACAGCTCCCTTCGCCCTCGCCGTGTCTTCGGCTGCAGTGGCGCCACTCAAAGCGGGGCCGAAGAAATCCCCCGCTCCCAACGCCGCCGTGGTGAGAGTCGCGCCGTCAGAACTGACCCTCGCGATGGTCACCTGGCCATCGAGCACGCAAAAGACCGTTCGCCCGGGCTCGCCTTGCCGGTAGATCGTGCCACGGTGCCGAATCGCCACAATCCGAGCCGTCGGACAGTCGCGCCGGATGTCTTCTGGTGGAATTCCTGCCAGAAGCGGGCACTCCTTCAGCTCATTCGGCTTGTTCATTGGGCTTACCGACTTTCTATCAGTTCTCCGCTTCAACTGGCGGCATAACTAAACATAGCGACATAAATAACGCCTCATGATAGACCATGAAACACAGTATTCATGCGGTGTTTAAGTTGCAAATGCGGCAACGCTCAGCACGTCGTGTTTAGTAAGTCTGCAGCAGCCTACCTGTGTAGGATAGCCCGGTAACCTGAGCACTCTAG
>JAKDNQ010000111.1 GCA_030456405.1 Nitrospira sp. | reverse complement strand
AACATTTTCACTGCAAGGCACGGCCCAACTGGCGGCGGTGCCGTTGCCCGCGGCGGCCCTCTTGTTTGTGTCGGGGCTGAGCGGAATCGCATGGCTGCGGCGAAAGATGTCATAACGTTACGACCAGCGTCTTCTCTTCCATAGAAGGGGAGCAGGCGGGTTCGACCCCGCCGGCTCCCCTCTTCTTTTCTCAACCGTTGTGATAAAGAGTGGGCATGAGCCAGACCGCTCCGAACAACGCATCGTCGTCGCCACCTCAAGGACAACTCGCGCTGTATGCGACCGTCACGCTCACCGGCGCAGCCGTCATGATTGTGGAACTGCTCGGCACGCGGATCATCGGCCCGTTTTATGGCGTCAGTCTGTACGTCTGGTCGTCGCTGATCGCCGTCACCTTGATCGCCTTGGCCGCGGGCTACTTCCTCGGGGGATTGCTCGCCGATCGCTGTCCGGGAGTCCGGCTGGCCCACATCATTCTCTCGTCGGCCCTCACGACCGTGGCCATCCCCTTTATGACGGGGCCGATTCTTCGCGCGACCGATTCACTCGGCCTGCGCGCAGGCGCTTTCGCGAGCGCGCTCTTGCTCTTCACGTTGCCGCTGACGGCGCTGGCGATGGTGGGCCCCTATGTCATCAAGCGCGCGACGCGCGACTTGACCGGCGTGGGCACAGTCGCCGGGTCTGTCTATGCGATCAGCACGGTCGGCAGCGTCGCTGGCACTCTGCTGCTGGGATTTTTCCTGTTGCCGATGTTTGGAACCAGGGCGATCATCTTCTCGCTCAGCCTGCTTTTGGCCATGCTCGCGGTGCTCGTTGCCTGGTATGAAGGATGGACGAGCACAGGGCCTCGATCCTTCCGACCCCTGTTGACCGTCAGCCTCTTCATCGGCATCGGCGCGGCAACCGGCTTTGCCGCCCAAGCGAAATCGGTTGAAGGATTCACGGTGCGCTCCGAAGCAGAGAGTCTCTACGGCTGGGTGCGCGTGGTGGACGATGAACAGCGCGGATATCGCCTCATGTTGTCCGACGCCTCCGTCATCAGCGCAGTGGATCTGAAACTGGACAGAAGCGTTCTGGGGTACCAGCAGGTATTGGGACTGTTGCCGTTGATTCGTCCTGGGGCGTCACAAGCTCTGCTCATCGGTCTGGGCGGCGGGCATGTTGCCCGCGATCTCAAGTCGAAGGGCATTGCCACCGACACGATCGAAATCGATCCGGCAGTCGCAGACGCAGCCCAACGGTTTTTCAATTTTAAACCAACCGGGCGATTCCTCGTCGGCGATGCGAGATACGAGGTCAGACGCCTGACCCATCACTATGATTTCATCATTCACGACTGTTTCACCGGCGGCTCAGAGCCCACGCATCTGCTCAGTCGGGAGATGCTGAGTGAGTTGCGCGGCCTCTTGAACGAGGGGGGGCTCCTGGCGCTGAACTATGTCGGATTCACGACCGGAGAAGGATCCGACGCCGTGGCGGCGGTGCATCGGACGCTGAAAGGTCTTTTCCCTCACCTCCGGGTCTTCATCACAGAAAAAGCGGAGTTCACGGATTTTGTGTTTCTGGCGTCTGAGCAACCGATCGCGCTCGATGCCTCGAGCCAAGATCAGCGTATCCCATGGCTCCTCGAGCATGAGCACAGGATGCCCGACACCGACGGCTTCATTATCACCGACGACTATAATCCGATGGAAAGCCGGCAAGTCCGCAAGTCGGAAACCTACCGGAAACTGTTCCTCGAACGCATCGCCTTCGAGCTCTTGCTGCGGTAATTCGATTCACTCGCCCATCATCCCGGACTCCACAGTCTCGTCATTCCCGCATGTTTCAAGCGGGAATCCAGGAAATCTGGAACGACTGGATGCCCGCCTTCGCGGGCATGACCCTACCTCCGTCAGACCGCGTCATTTTCCCATCTTTCGAGAGGTTCTACTCGCTCGCGCCACCGTGCAAGTCGGCGCACAGCGGAACGCTCCACAATGCCACGCTGCTCAGTCGGAGTGACCGGACTTTTATCCGGTATGGCGCCTGCGCCAATTGAACCATCCCAAGCCAGCCAGCCCACTGCCGAACAACCACACGGCAGCCGGAAGCGGCACGGCCGAGATCTTGTAGATCTCCCCGGTCAAGCCGGCCGGCCCCAGGGAGTTGCTGGTGAGAAGATAGAGCTCGCCCTGGGCGTCCTGACCGAACCCCAGCAACCACCGGCTCAGGGTCATGTTTTCGATATTGAGCTCCTCGATGGCGCCCGTCGTCAGATCTCCCGCGAACAGCCGTGAGGTCGGAGCGGCAAACGCGCCCCAATCGCCGAAGATGTATTTCCCCTCAAGTTCAGGCAGTTCGTCGCCGCGATACACGAAGCCTCCGATCATCGCCGTGCCTTCGGTGTGGTCGTACTGCAGGACCGGATTGATGAGGCCGGGGGGAAGGCCGGTGAGGTCGTTGGACACCTGCCCGGTCGCCGGATCGAACTTGAACTGGCCTTCCATGAGGTTCCAACCGTAGTTGCCCCCGGCGGTAACGAGGTTGACCTCCTCCACCGTCACCTGGCCGGTCTCGCCTTCCACCAACGCTCCGGTCTGGGTATCGAAGCTGAAGCGCCAGGGATTGCGAAAGCCATTGGCATAGATTTCCCCGACGGCGCCGGCAGTGCCGACGAACGGATTGTCGCTCGGGATCCCGTACTGGCCATTGGCGCTGTTGGCGCCGTTCGGATCGATGCGCAGGATGTCGCCCAGTGGATTGCTGAGGTCCCGTCCATTTCCAGTGGCGCCGTGTCCCGGCCCGATATCATTGCCGCTGCCACCGTCTCCCATAGAAATGTACAAGAGATCGTCCGGCCCGAACGCCAGCATGCCGCCGTTGTGGTTCATCTGCGGCCAGTCCACCCGCATCAGTTCGCGGCGGGACGCGGGATCGACGATATCCGGGTTGTTGGGATCCACAGTCCACTCAGCGACCACATTCTGGTGATTGAAGGCGGCGCCGGGCGGCATCGGGACAGTGAAATCAGCCTGGCCAGTAGCCGGTTCACTGGTATAGGTATACAGTTTCCCAAATCCCGGTGTCCCCGGAGTCGAAAAGGTCGGGCTGAAGGCGAGGCCCAGCAGGCCGCGCTCGTCATAGTTGGGATTCAAGGTAGACAGGCGCGCGCTCACATTGAGGAAGGGTGTACTCTGCAGGACCCCATCCTTGATCAGGCGCACCTGGCCGACCTGGTCGGTCACGAACTGCCGATTGGTGCCGTCGCCGGCGCTGATCAGCAAATTGGGGGCGGTCAAGCTGCCGGACGAAACGACCGATGTCAGGTTGACATGCAGCGACCCCTTGACGATGGGATCGGGAAACGGATTGTCCGGATCGAATGGGTTGGAGACGTTCATGGCCTGCGCTTCCGTTGCCAGAAGAATACAAGCCAGCACAAGCCAGTATCGAAAGTGAGAATTAAATGTGACTGTCATATTCGTCTCCGGTTGTTGGTGAAACGGGAACGGACGGGTCGATGACGTCGTCTTCGGTTCTTAGCAGCCTGCGCGCTTCCCGCGCCAACCCAGCAACCCCAGACTGCCTAAGGCGCTGCCCATCAGCCAAAATGCGGCGGGAAGCGGCACTGGCTGTACGTTCAATGAGAATGTCGCGGAGCGGAACGGGCTTTGGCAGGCCGCAGTGCCATCGTTGCAAGCCTCGCCGCCGGCAGCGACGGAATAAGTGCCGGCCGGTAGGTAATATTGCAGCAACGATTCGCCCGTGCCCACGGCGGTGTCGTGATTCCCGTTGCCACCCCAGGTCAAGCCCCGGCTGGGATCAAAATCCGACGTGCCGGACTGGGCGAGGACGTATTCCACGCTGGAGTGGAGGTCCGCGGCGTTCCCCATGCTCCAGCTTCCGAAGGCATCGAACTGGCCCTCGTAGGTGTTGTTGACAGTGTCCCGGTAACCGGAATGTTTCAGGTACTGCCCGCTCGGGTCGGCGTCGGTAGGGCTCGGTATGGGCTGGAAGGTGATCGGATCCACCGGATTCTTGGGATCGATGCCGGAGTCGTCATGGGAGCCGGCGAGAAACGCTCCCTTATATAAGGTAAACGCCGGGTCGAGACCGGCGCTGTTCTGGATCAACGAGATATCGACCAGCCCCGGCTGATTCAGGGTGAATTTGAACCAACGGGCGGACGTTCCGCCGATCTGGTGGCTGTCGCCCAGATCGGCGTCGGCGCCGTCCACCCAGCCGTGGGCCTTGTACTGGGTCAGTGTGTTAGAAAAGTTGATTTCCGTTCCGTCGAAGGTCCCGGCGTTAGTGAAGGCGACGTGGGCGAAGGCCGGCTGCAGATTGCACAGCAGCAGCGCACCGAGGCCAAGGACCCAGCCAGACAGGACTCTTCTGAGACAAGATTTTCCAGCCACTATCGGATTCCCGTTGCCGAAGATTGAGCGTGTCATAGCGATGTTCTCCTTAACCAGCCTCACGTATGTCCCAATATTATGTGTAGAGGGACAAGCGCCGGCTAAACCGGAGTCTGTCCCTTTTCAGTCGACTTCTGAAACCATCCGTCCCAAGCACCGCTGCCTGGCCCAAGCCGGGCGACGGCGCGCCTTACAGGTCCGCCTTCATTCTGCGGCGAGCCAGCCCGGCTAGGCCAGCGAGGCCTGTTCCAAATAGATACACCGCCGCCGGTACCGGCACGGGTGATGCGTTCAAGCTGACGGTTCCGTTGATGAAGGCACCGGTGCAGCCGGCCCCTCCATCGTTACAAGCGGCGCCTGATGCGACAATGGTGTAGTGTCCCGCCGGCAGCAGGAAATCGACCAACGATTCGTTGCCGGTGGTATCGTTCTTATGCGTCAGGTATTCAATGACGCGCCACACCCCGCCGTCCGCCGGCTCGCTCGCCATGCTCCAAGTGCCTAGCGCGTTGAACTGCCCTTCGAAATCGATATTGGCAGTATCCCGGAAAGGGGACACCCGACCGACTGCATCCTGGGTGACGCCGTCATCCACGGGTGAAGCAATCTTATTGAAGGTGATTGGATCCACGGGATTGAGCGGGTCGAACGGCGCGTCGTCGTGCGCCGCGCCGGCCAATAAACCCGCATATAAGCTAAAGGCAGGATTCAAGCCGAATTCATTCGCGCCGGTCATCGTAATATCGACCAAGGACGCCTCGTTCAGCTGAAAATTAAAGAACGACACTTTGTGGCTATCGCCAAGATCCGCATCGGCGCCGTCGATCCACCCGAAGCGCTTCATTGGAGCGCTCTGCGAGCCGCCGACCGTGAGATTGATGTACTCCACGTGCGCAGCGGCGGTGCCGGCCCACGTCATGGCACCGACGGCGATCGCCGCAGCCATCAGAATTCTGACTGTGCAACTCCTTGTCTTGATGTTCATCATGTCTCCTCTCGCGACGAATTCGTCTGCTCCGTGAGTGTTAGCTGTGGACGCCCACAGTACTGTCCATGCGCTCACCATCCTGCGACGTTCTTCCGGCCACGATGGCCGTTCTCTCCTTTCTCTCCTTTTCACGCACGTGTGTCTTCTTCCATTCCATCATGTGTCTCTATACCAAAGGCTGCGCTCGCCCTCTACAGCCACTTGCACCGTGTGCAACAGATGCGACGGAAAATCATTGTGAGTACGCGAGCCCCGCTCGAACCGGCGGTCATCGATCCTGAGACCGGCGATCGCCGCCTGCGGTGGCTGCTGGATCACGAGCACCGGTGTGCAGAGGGGGGCGGCTTCGTCCTCACCGACGACTACAATCCGATGGAAAGCCGGCAAGTCCGCAAAGCGGAAACCTACCGGAAACATTTTCTCGACCGCATCGCCTTCGAGCTGTTGCTGCGGTAGCGGATATCGCGGGCGCACTTGTCGGTATTGCCGAGTCGTGTATCCAGGAAGTTATTCAAGAGGGTGCCGGACGCGAAGACCGGGGAAACGATGATAGTCGCGATCAGGGGTCACCCACTCGCTGCCGCTTTCAATGGCTAATGCGGCGAGAAAGGCGTCCGGAACGAGGTTGCCTTTACTATCGGCGTTTTGCACAGGCGACAAAAGATGTCTCAGTGGCGGGGACCGGGATTGATGATCGTACACGTCGGCTGGTCACGCAGCTCTGTTGCGAACGACAGGGCTTTGTTCATGCTGCTTGGCGGATTGAACACGTTCGGGTGAGTGACGACTCGCAAGAAGCCGCTCAGGACCAGCTCGGACAGGTCGTAGGAATCATCGGAGTTGAGAATCTCCAGTGAAGAACGCAGGCTAGTCGCTGATGATTTCGTTCAACCCCTCGACGACCTGAGTCAGTTCTTCGGACCCGGCCGAGCCCAGCCTCGCGCCGATCCGTTCAACCGCCAACGTTCGTATCTGGCTCACCTTCACCCACGATTTCTTCGGCAGCCCCTTGGATTGAAGCTCGAGCGTCAGCGGAAAGCCCGCTCGTTGAGGTTTGCTGGTCAGCGTCACGGCAATGACAGTCCCAGACCGTTCATTGAAGACATCATGACTGAGAACCAGCAC
This sequence comes from Nitrospira sp., assembly GCA_030456405.1. The sequence continues at coordinate 426 of JAKDNQ010000111.1, read as the reverse complement.
GGGGCGTCGGCCCGCTTGCTCATTGCCCTGAACTGGATTGAGATCCGCCCACCGAATCTCTCCTCTTAGTATGCGGGCCATTCCGCCACATCCTGGGACAATCCCTCTTCAGCCATCGACTTCTCGAATGTGGGATCGAGCTTGGCACATTCTTGCGCCAAACGGCCTCGTTCCAAACGTGAAAGTTTTTCTTCGACCGCTTCCTGAATCGCCTGACTTCGGCTGGGAAAGGCTGCTTTCTTGACAAGTCTGTCCAGTCGTTCGACTGTGGACTCATCGAGAGAAACCGCAACTTTTGCTCGTGCCATGTGAAACCTCCCAGTATGACAATACGTCATACCGCGCCCCTCGTCAAGCAGTCGTTCGCAGCTTCTAGCGAGCCGCCGCCGTTGCGAGCATGCAGGTGGAGGGATAGAATGTTAGAGA
>JAKDNQ010000461.1 GCA_030456405.1 Nitrospira sp. | reverse complement strand
AGTTGGCCTTCAAACCGGAACATACTGGCAGAAATAAGCGTCTTTTTGGCGAAGAAGCAGGCATCGTTCACGAGAAAACGTGTCGCAAAGTTGTCGGATCCATCCAGCACCATGTCGAACTGGGAGATGAGTGAAAGAATATTGTCGCTGTCGACATTCTGATGATAGGTCTTGATCGTAATCTCGGGGTTAATTGCGGACAAGGTTTTCTTGCCTGACTCGACTTTCGGCAGACCCACCGTGGCTGTGGAATGCAGGATTTGGCGTTGTAAGTTTGAAAGATCGACGACATCACCATCGACCAGACCGATCATGCCGATACCGGCGGCGGCGAGATAGAGCCCGGCGGGCGAGCCGAGCCCCCCGGCGCCGATGAGTAAAACTTTCGCCTTGGCCAGCTTCATCTGGCCCTTGCCACCGACGTCGCTCAGAATAATCTGCCGGCTGTATCGTTGGATCTGTGGTTCTGTGAGTTCCATCGTAAGGACGTTATACGTTAACCGTTATTCGTGAACCGCAACGCACTTCCCTTTCGATTAACGATTCACGTTTAACGGTGTATCGTTCTACTCCACCACATTCAATTCGATCGGGTCGACGGTGACGCCTTTCGTGCGAAGGCCCACGATGGCCCGGTCGATTTCCGAGCTGTCCCCGGTCAGTTCGAGATCCATCCATCCGGTGGTTTCACGCACGTCGGCTCGTCTGACGTTCGTAATGACTTTATATTCGTGACCGATCTGATAGATGACCGGTTCTTTGATCTTGTCTTCTGGAAACTGCACGTGCACTTTCACATGTGGCATGATGCGCCTCCCGCAATGGCGGGCACGATCGAGACTTCATCACCGTCTTTGAGTGAAGTCTCTTTGCCCTTGAGGAATCGAATATCTTCTTCGTTGACATAAATATTCACGAACCGGCGGAGCTCGCCCGTGTCGTCGCAGAGGCGATCTTTCATGCCGGGATGCGCCGTATTGAGCGTCTCGATCATCTCAAGCACGCTCGTGGCTTTCGTTTCGACTTCTCCCTGGCCCTTGGTCAGCGGGCGCAGCGGGGTCGGAATGCGAACTTTAATCATGCGTCACCACCACCGTTCTTGCCCATTTTAAATGTTTTCTCAAAGGCGACCAGGCTTGGTTGAATGCGAACCGGCCGTCCGACGGCATCGATGACGGCTTCCTGGGTTTTCAAACCGTTCCCAGTGATATAGGCTACGGTGAGATCGCCTTTCTTAATTGTGCCGTTTTTCACCAGCTTTTGGAGCACACCGATCGTCACACCCCCGGCCGTTTCTGCGAAGATTCCCTCCGTCTGCGCAAGCAACTTGATGCCCTCCACGACCTCGTCGTCTGTCACCATGTCCATGGAGCCCTTGCTCTCGGCTGTGGCCTTCAGAGCGTAATACCCGTCGGCTGGATTACCAATGGCCAAGGATTTTGCGATGGTCTTGGGTTTCACCGGTTTGAAGAAGTCCCGCCCCGCCTTAAAAGCCGTAGAAATCGGTGAGCACCCTTCGGCCTGCGCCCCATTGATTTTAGTCTTCACCTCATCGATCAATCCCACGTATTTCATTTCGTGGAGGCCCTTCCAGATTTTGGTCAAGAGCGAGCCGGAGGCCATCGGGATGACGGCTTGGTCCGGTGTGCGCCAGCCGAGTTGTTCGACGGTTTCGAATGCCAGCGTCTTCGAGCCTTCCGCATAGTAGGGACGGATATTAATATTTACGAACGCCCAGCCATGCTCGCCGGCGATTTCGCTACAGAGTCGATTCACATCGTCGTAGTTGCCTTCGATCTCTACCACGTTCGGTTTATAGATCAAATTGCCGAGGACTTTCGCGGCTTCTAAATCGCCCGGGATAAACACATAGCAGCGCATCCCTGCTGCAGCCGCATGGGCGGCAACGGAATTGGCCAAATTGCCGGTCGAAGCGCAGGCAATCGTTTCAAATCCCAACTCTCGCGCTCTGGTGATAGCCACAGCCACAACCCGGTCTTTGAACGAAAGTGTGGGATGATTGACCGTGTCGTTCTTAATGTAGAGCTCGTCCAGTCCGAGATGAGCGCCAAGGTTTTTAGCGCGCACCAGCGGGGTCATCCCGGCATGCGGGCCGAGAAAGGCTGGCCCTTCCACCGGCAGGAGGTCGGCATAGCGCCAGATGCTATGTGGCCCCTCATGAATCTTCGCGCGGGAGACATTTTTCTTGATCTCCTCGTAGTTGTATTTCACCTCGAGTGGGCCAAAGCACATTTCGCAGACATGGATCGCCTTCGTGGGATATTCTTTTCCGCACTCTCGACAGACTAGGGCTTTCATTGTGGCCATGGCGATTCCACCTTGCTACATCAATAATAATTACGGCCGGACGGCACAGCCGGCAAACGGATCGCCGTCATCGAACAATTCAGTAATCGTCGGGTGCCCACCGCAGAGGGCGCAGTCGGGATTGCGCTTGACTTTAATCTCTCTAAATTGTGTCTTGCGCGCGTCGAAATCCAGGAACCGGTTCGTGAGAGGATGGCCGATTCCAAGGATGAGTTTCAAGGCCTCAGTGGCTTGGATTGTGCCAATGATGC
>JAKDNQ010000460.1 GCA_030456405.1 Nitrospira sp. | reverse complement strand
TAGGAGCGAACGTCGAGCAAGAAACTCGAAGGCATTGCTGAGATGGCCGGGGAGAAGGTTTTGGAGGGTGCTAAGACCCTTAGCGAATCTCGTAATTCATGGTTGTGCGCTGATTGTTGCGCAAGACGTCGAGCTTCACGGCGCGTTCGTTACGGAGTTGTTGGAAGAGTGTGAGGATCGTGCTCGGGTCGCGAATGTCCACACCATTGACCTGCTGGAGAATGTCCCCGTGTTTCAAACCGATCTTCTCATAAAAACTGGACGGCGCAATGTAGTCAAGACGGAACCCGTTCATCGCTCCATTCACGAGGTAAGGCACGGCTCTCGCCTGGGATAATAGCTTGGGCAGATCATCCATAGCTTGCTCAACGACTCTTCGATCGAGGACGGTACGCGTTGGAGTCGCCGATGCTGGAGTCACGGCTGATGCAGCGGGTGCGGGTGCGGGAGCAGATAGAGGCTTCTCGATCTGCGAAGCGGCGAGTTCAAGGAGCTCTTGTTGATCGCCCTGCCGAACGACCATCCCGTCTCGACGGATTTCACTGATCTCACCTATGTCAGGGATTTGGTCGTGCAGCCGAAAAAATAGTTGGCGCTTGCTCGACAGTTCTTCAACAATGGCCGAAACCCCTTCACGATCGCCCATCACTACCCCTAGCAGCTTGAGCTTTGAAGCGAGATTTAACGGTGCGCGGGGAGGCAGCGAAGCACTGGCCCCCCCGGCTGTGTTGAAACTCACAGGATCAGGCGGAAGGGGAAAAACTCCACTTTTCCGAATATGCTCGATCATTGCCGGCACGGAGGCCCGCACTTCAGCTTCTCGGTCTGACCCCAGTGATGGACGCACCAACCCGCTCGGAACAGACAAGGCCTCCGCAATCACGGCGTTGATGATGTGGGCCACCAGAAAGGTGCCGCACAGGATATAGGCGAATATGATACTCCGACGTATCGTCATAGACTTTGAGACCGAGCGCCGATCAACCGTTACATTGAGGAGGACATTCTAATGCGTGAAGAAGGTCTTGTGCAAGAATAAGCAATGATCGGTGAATCGATCAAAAGTATGCAGTAGACAGCGTTGCGTAATCGAGACATAATCCGCACATGTTATTCCGCCACAGCGAAGGAGTAGGCTTGTGAAAAAAGCGTTGATCAGTGGCATTACAGGGCAGGATGGATCGTACCTGGCCGAGTTTCTTCTGGAGAAGGGCTATGAGGTCTATGGCATTATTCGACGATCGAGTTCGTTCAATACGGGGCGGATCGACCCCATTTATGAAGACCCGCATGTTCCGCACCGACGGCTCCACCTTGTATATGGCGACCTCAACGACGCGAGTTCTCTGAACCATATTATTCGTACGATCCAGCCCGATGAAATTTACAACCTCGGAGCGCAAAGTCACGTGCGTGTGAGTTTTGATATTCCCGAGTATACCGGCGAGATTACCGGACTTGGGACGATTCGCCTTCTGGAAGCCATTCGTGAGTCAGGGTTAAAGCCGAAGTTTTATCAAGCGTCGTCAAGCGAAATGTTCGGCAAGGTGCAGGACATCCCTCAGCGTGAAACGACACCATTTTATCCTCGCAGTCCCTATGGCGCCGCCAAGGTTTACTCCTACTGGGTGACGGTGAATTATCGGGAAGCCTATGGCCTCTTTGCCTGTAACGGGATTTTATTCAACCATGAATCGCCCCGGCGCGGCGAGACGTTTGTGACGCGCAAGATCACGAAAGCTGCGGCCCGCATCAAGTTAGGTGTACAACAAGATCTGTTTCTGGGGAATCTCGATGCGAAGCGCGATTGGGGTTTCGCCGGCGACTACATCGAGGCCATGTGGACGATGTTGCAGGTGAAGACCCCCGACGATTACGTCATCGCGACCGGTGAAACGCATACCGTCAAGGAAATGCTCGAGCTGGCGTTCGACCGTCTCCAGCTGGATTGGAAGAAACATGTCAAGATCGATCAGAAGTACTATCGTCCAACCGAGGTAGATCTCCTGATCGGTGATGCGAGCAAAGCAAAGAAAGAGCTCGGCTGGACGCCAAAAGTAGGTTTCCATGAGTTGATCGCTATGATGGTCGATGCTGACCTGGTTGCAGAAAAAGAAAAATTGGATGGGACTCGGAAGAAAACCTCAGGGTGATAAATTGGAGGCGCTCAGGCAACTATGACATCATTTTGGAATGAGAAACGCATTGTCGTGACGGGCGGGGCAGGTTTTCTAGGATCGTTCGTTGTGGAACAGCTCCAGGCAAAGGGCTGTCGAGACATCGTTGTCCCACGCAGCAAAGACTACGATCTTGTACAAATGGACGCTGTGAAGCAACTCTATAGCGATAAAACCCCCGACATGGTTATCCATCTGGCCGCGCGGGTTGGAGGAATCGGCGCGAACCAGGCTAATCCTGGAAAGTTTTTCTACGACAACCTGATGATGGGCAGCCAGCTCATAGAAGTCGGGCGCCAACGGGGACTGAAGAAATTTGTGGCGTTGGGCACCATCTGCGCCTACCCCAAGTTTGCCTCAATTCCGTTTAAAGAGGACGACATCTGGAACGGATATCCCGAAGA
>JAKDNQ010000459.1 GCA_030456405.1 Nitrospira sp. | reverse complement strand
AGGAAACGCTCATTCTGCACTGTCCCTTCCAACGTCACATTGCCCTTCTTGACCGAGACGTCGATCTTATCCTCATTGACGAAGAACCCATCGGCCAATTCCTGCTCCACGTCCGTCTTCAGTTCAGCATCCGACTTCTCGCGCCATGGCCGGGCGCCCGTATTGTGGCGGGAGTAGCCTCCATAGGTGGCAAAGTCCTCTCTCTCACGCGTCTTCAGCTTACTGAACACTTTCCTGGCGCCCGCCTCACGGGCACTTTCAACGGCATCTTCGAGGAAACGCTCATTCTGCACTGTCCCTTCCAACGTCACATTGCCCTTCTTGACCGAGACGTCGATCTTATCCTCATTGACGAAGAACCCATCGGCCAATTCCTGCTCCACGTCCGTCTTCAGTTCAGCATCCGACTTCTCGCGCCATGGCCGGGCGCCCGTATTGTACCGGGTGAGGCCTGGATAGACTGTGAGATCATTCTCCTCACGCGTCTTCAGCTTACTGAACACTTTCCTGGCGCCCGCCTCACGGGCGCTATCAATGGCATCTTCGAGCGTGCGCGGATTCTGCACCGTCCCTTCCAGCGTCACGTTACCCTTCTTGACCAAGACGTCGATCTTATCGCCGTTGGCGAAAGGACTCTCAGCCAACTCCTTTTCCACCTTTGTCTTCAGTTGAGCATCGGACATTTTGCGCCATGGTCGGGCACCGGTATTATGACGAGTGTTGCCCCCATAGACTGTGATGTCCTGGTTCCCATCTCGTGCACCATGCACTGCAGAGTCTTGAGCTTGGCCCGGCGAAGGCAGAGCCGGCAGCACGATCCAGGCGAGAACCAACGCAGCCAATGCCGTTCTCTGAACATTCCATGTATCCATACCAACCTCCTTACGACATACCTTTACCAATAATAGGGATATCCGTAATAGCCTCGATAGCCATAGCCATAGGGCGCGTAATACCCGTGATAGGGAGAATATGCGCGCAGGTTATCGCGATCCCATACGGTGATATGTTTGACTTTTAATTGCGGAACTTGTTTCTCGATTTCGTCGATCTGCACCGACGTGGACCCTACGACTTCGCCGACGATCGTAATGAGCTTGTTGTCGTCCAGAACGGCAGGATCCGTCACGTTCTGGCCGAGATCCATCGCCACGAATCGGCCTTTGGATGCTTCCGGTTTTTGATCAGGCACCAAGTCCGAGTTCAATGGTATCTGCAACACTTCGATGCGGGTCCCTTCTTTCAAACGCGTGGCCGACAAGACTTTCCCTCCCGCCAACATGAGCTTGCCGCGATACATCTCCGGACTGTCCTTCACTTGCGCGTACCGGAGATCACGGTCGACCTTGCCTTCCAGACGGTCGGGAACAACGTCCGGCTTGTTGCATCCGACGAGAAACAGAAATGGAATGACTGCCAAGATGGCTTTGCTTTGATAGTTCATCGCATACCTCTCGCTTTCTCCGGCCTTTATTGCCGGGCAATTTTTAGAATCCCTTCCAATATTCCCACCGCCACGCTCACTAGGCGACTAGGGATACCCCCTGCTCTCGCAATCATGCGCAGGGACATTGACGGCATAGCCCGGAAGGAACACGGGGTGAGATCCAGGGAAACTCCTAGTAGTGCATTTGCCTGAACGCCGATATCGTGAATCTATGATTATTGCGCTGGTTGTTTTTCTCATCTTGTTATTATCGCCTTTGCATTTTGCAGAGGCAGCAGACGTCACTCCTATACCGCCGGTCCCTTCTGTCCCTCCACCGAAGGCTGAACCTAGCCCGCGTGATCCCGGTATGGTCATACAACCAGAGACTGTGCCTCTTCCAGACTCAGTGGTGACTCCGCCTATCGTCGATCCCAAGATGGCGGTCGATCCGAATGCGTCAACGAAGCAGGAACGTCATCCGATGCTCCCGCCCCAGAAAACACCTCAACCCACTCCCCCAGCTCGATAGGGCATGCATGCACGATGATTATTTCAGTGGAAAGAAAAGGAGGACGGATATGAAGGTGGCAGGCTGTGTGCTCTGCATTGTCTTTGCGCTATCTAGTTTCGCCTGTTCGCACTATCAGAAGAAGCCGGCCACACAGAACGCGCTCTCTCAACATACAGGAGCGCCGGGTAGTACGGTCCCTAGAGCAGGCTCCCGTTTCTATCTCAACACCGCCGGCAACATCGTCGCTCCACCAGGAAATCCAGCCGGCAATCCGCCAGGCTCGCCGCCGATCGTGGGAGGGACTATGGCTCAACAAAGCATGTGGCCTTAGCAGAATGCTCGAAATGCCCGCCAGCTTTGTTCTCACATCGCTCAGAGGCTCAACGTACCGAAGCGTACGCCTCGCCTCTTCGCTCGCTGCGGCCGCGCTGGACGGCCATTTTGAGCATCCTGCTAGCCGTTCTTGTGACCATCATTTTTGAGTAGAAACTGAGTTTCTCCGCAGCCTGTTTGACGAAAGCAGGCACGTCCTCCCATCAGCTAATCACGCAGGCGATCGTACGCGTTAGTTCGAGGAGGCTCCCTGGCGTTCCGTCGCTGCATGCTCGATCTCGGCATTGATCTCGCCGCCCACGAGCAAGACCA
>JAKDNQ010000458.1 GCA_030456405.1 Nitrospira sp. | reverse complement strand
ACACGAGAAAGAGCCATGTCTGAGCGGTGGACTCCGGCTCCCGGCCGCAGCCACCCGTTTCTCACCAACGATGACTACTTTCCCTTGAAGCCCCATCCTAGGTGTCTCCAATCGATCTACTTCACAATTATTGTTGTCTTGCTTGGAGCTCCCGCTCCGCCTGCTGCCAATCCTCGATGGCATATCCATCTGCCCCACCTCGTCCAAGATAGAGTTCATACGCGCGGCGCTCGATGTCTTGTCGAGCCGGACCATTGTTGGCCAGCTTCTGTCGTATGGAAGACATGTGCATGGCTATCTGTTGTTCTTTCTTTTTTGATGCCGGCTTTGCCATGGCAACCTCCTAGGAGATTATTTCATCAGGAATGTTAATTGACCCTCTACGAACCGAGTCGTCGCCCCGCGCACCGATCCAGCCCCCTCAGAAACCAGCCACGGGATGACTGTTCCCAAGCGATGGGCCGATGGGGGAATGATGGGCGCTTTCTGTGAGTTCGAACAGCCCATCTGAGTGTGGCGGCCCACCGGATCGCAGAAAATCCGCATGAATGCGAAAATACCGAGCACATGTTTCCCAGATTGCCGGGTCTTGCGGGAGGTTAACGGCCAGAATATTCGCGATTGTTTGTACAGAGACTTCAACCGCAGAGGCCAGCTCCTTTTCAGTCATCCCCTCACCGAGGTCTCGATAAACTAGACATTTGAGATTCACGGCGAAAGGCTCCCTATCCGCAACGCATCAGATCTCTTTACCCCACTTTCGCTAATTCACGAGGCTCATCTCGTTCCCATGCCGCAACTGTTTCTTTGACGAACGTGTGGAAACAGCGGGGAAGATGACCGAGCACCTTCGCTTGCAAGGTAACATCTGCTTCACTGGCCCGAAGCCCGTGGCGTTGAAAGAATTCGTACATGCGTTTCAAATCCTGGACCAACCAGCCCGGCAGCCTGTGTACCGCCTTTTTCTCCCAGACCTCGAGATCATTTCCGCCGTACCGGACCTCGCGCCCGAGAGAACGGGTATAGATGTCCGCCACGTCCTGGCCGGTTAATACTTCCGCGCCGATCAACGGATAACAGTGGAATTCATGTCCGGTTTGGGTCAGGGTCGCGACCGCAGCATCCGCGATATCGCGCACATCGACACGATTGAGACCGATGTCCCCGATCGGCTGCGGATAGATTCCTTCCTTTATAATCGACTCGCGATACAGCAGGTCGTTCTGGAAAAAGTTATTGGCCATGATCACCGTGAACGCCATCCCCGAATCTCTGAGTGCCTTCTGGACCTCCATCTTGGACTTGAAATGAGGAATGTATGGAGCCTGTTCCACATGATAGATCGACAGATAGACGAGGTGCCGTACCCCAGCCCGATTCGCCGCCGCCACGACCGCCAACCCCTCCGCTGTTTCCGTCGGGCTGAGCGGTGTAATGAGAAAGACGCGATCGATTCCTCTCATGGCCCAGCGCAGAGTCTCCGGCTTGTGCAGATCTCCAAGAATGCCGCTGGCTCCAAGTGGGAAGGTGTCGGCCTTATCAGCCGAGCGGGTAAGGACGTGTACCTGTTCTCCTTTGGCGACAAGACCCTGCACGACATGACTGCCAACCAGTCCGGTTCCGCCGATCACAAGAATGTTCATCGAGTCATGTCTCCTTCGTTACAGGAACATACCGAACAGTCCATCACCCCACGTACAGGAACGGGAGTGGATCCTGTGCAGTCGCCGGTCGTTTTCCGAACTTCTCGAGGCCCGAGAGGATGCGCTCCGGATTGCCCCAATCGCTCCAAAGGACATCCCGCATCTCCAACAGCGCAAACCGCTCCGGAACTCGCTGGATTATGTGCGAGGAAAAATTGCGACGCGGCATGGCGTCATAGATTGCTTCGAGGACCCTGAATTCTTCAGCTGTATCGATCGCGGTTTTCAGCTGTTCGAAGAGGGCCATCATCTCCGGGACGCACTGCCGGCCTAAATCCCAGAGCGCTGTTCCTTTGGCGACGCATACCAATGTATTCCACAGGCTGCCCGTGGCCCTCGCCTTGCGAGCTCTACCCTCGTCTGGTTTTTCAAAGAACGCGTCTACCGCGTGGAGATCAGTCTCCCCGATCCGACCTAGCACTGATCCCGGCGTGATCCACCCATACTCTAGTTCCAGACTATCCGGCTTGACCGCAAGCAGGACCGGTCGTCCCCCCAGTCCGGTGCTTCCCTGCACCGCCTGATCCACCATGGAGAGAAACGGATCTTCCGGTGAGATGAAATGATCCGATGGATAGATCACCACCATCGCCTGTGGGTCACGCGCCAGGATATAGGTGAGGGGCAGAAAAATCCCGGCCGCAGTATCAGCGTTTTTTGGTTGCAACAACACCATGCCGACCGGCCGGCCATCGAGCTGGATCCTGACTTCATCCTGATGGTGCCTGGCTGCAACCACGACCACGTATTCCCATGGGGTCAGTCTGGCTGCCCGGTCGAGCGTATGCTGAAATATGGAGCGGGAACCGACGAAGGTACAGTATTGCTTCGGCTTCTCATAGCCCAACCACCGCCGGATGAATTCCTTAGTCCGCACCCCGTCACCGCC
>JAKDNQ010000457.1 GCA_030456405.1 Nitrospira sp. | reverse complement strand
TGAGGCTATCCCGCTCTAGGGCCTTGCCAATGACGATGAGGAGGTGGTCTTTGTCAAGCGGCTTCGGCAGAAAATCGTAGGCGCCGGTTTTCATAGCTTCGACGGCGGCATCGATCGAGGCATGGGCGGTCATTACGATCACAGGGAGATCTTCCGCCGGTCTGACTTTCTGGAGCCGTTTAAGGACCTCAAAGCCGGTCAGTCTCGGCATATCCAGATCGAGCAGCATGAGGTGTGGAGCTTCCTGCTCGATGAGGTCGAGCGCTTCTACTCCGTCGCGCGCGATCACGGTTCCATAGTCGGAGGCCTGCAGCCGATCCTCCAGCATCGTGGCAATATCGGGATCGTCATCGACGATGAGAATTTTGGCTTTCATAGTGTCTTGATGAGCAGAGAGCTATCAGCTTTCAGCAGTCAGCCTTAGAAAAAGACTTTCTGGGCAGCTTCTCTGAGCTGACAGCTGATGCCTGATTGCTGAACGCTCATTCCTCCATCACGTTTATCACGAGCCCGGTCAGCGGCTTCGGGAAGAAGTATGTCGACTTATGGGGCATCCGTTCACCGGCTGTTGCAACGGCTTGTACTTCATTGACTTTTGTCGCATTGAGCAGGAAGGCTCCGGTGCCAGTGCCTTGCGCGACCCAATTCAAGGCTTCGTGGTCATCCTTTGTATAGAGGATGGCCTCTTGCTCTTGTTGCGTCGGACACAGTATGGAGACGACGTGTTGTTGGAGTAGCGAGACATCGAGCTTCGCGCGGGGAGAGGCTTGCACAGGTGGACGATGGGATGGTTTCAGGCTGAGCGTAACGTAGCGATTGGCTCCCTTCAGCGCCAGCCCGAATGCCGGAATAGTTCGCCCAGTGGAACGCATCGTCTCGATAAATGTTGTCCTGGTGGCTGCTTGAGTGGCTGCCGTGAATGGAAATTCCTGTAAATCAAACGTAGAACCCAGCAATGATTGCACACGGTCATAAGAAGGCAGGGCGGTGGTCGCCACGCGGTGTGTGGGAAGCACGGTTAAGCCTGGGTCTTCAAGGGCGGTCAACAGCATCAGCACACTGTCATAGGGTTGCCGGTTGGCCGGCGATCCACCTTGTTGCCGACGAATTTTCTGATAGTTCAACGCGGTTTCGTAGCGATGGTGGCCGTCCGCAATAAACAGAGGCGTGCTGCGCAAGCTCTCGACGATCTGCTTCAGCACGGCTGGATCTGTCACGGCCCAGAGTTGCTGACGGAACCCCTCATCGTCGCGAAAGTCGACCTGCGCGGGTTTCCCCTTTACGGCCCCTTCCAATAAGGCCATCACGGCTCCTTGAGGGTCGGAGTAGAGCGACCAAATAGGGCTGAAGTTCGCTTGGCAGACTTCGAGCAGATTCAGCCGGTCTGTTTTTGCCGCTGAACGGGTATTCTCGTGTGGGTAGATATGTCCCGAATCGAGTGCTTCCAGTTTGACCGTGGTGAGAACGCCCTTGAGAATTTTGGTCGGCGAGCCATGCGCAGCATAGAGGGCGGTATATTCGATCGTATGATAATAGAGTGCCGGCTCCGCGTCGCGTTTCAGCGCCCCGCTCTTCAGCCAGTCGCGAAGGGTCGATGCGGCGCGGGTATATCGATTATGCGTTGGACCGTCGCCGGGTTGATCGAGTCCCAATTCGAGTCGAATGATGTTTCGTTGATGGCGATCGTGCAAGGCCTTCTGCCCGGCCACATCGATAATGTCGTAGGGTGGAGCCACGACCTGTGTGACATCTCCAGTGACCGTCGTATCGTATCGCACGCCATGAAATGGAATGATGGTCGACATAGCAAAGTCCTCTACGGCAGTAAGTGGTTGAAGTCGTGATGGCGTAATGACCAATGACCTGAGGGGGTGGATTCCTGCTGCGCGTGCCTTCCAATGGCTCAGGAGACACAGAACTCGCGAGGAGGGAGGTTATCGATCGCGGGTGACCATATAATCGGCGGCTACCGAGAGGGCTCGTTTGGCCGTACCGTCTTCGAACTGATCGAGATCTCGTTGAGCCATGGCGATGTAGGATCGTGCGCAATCCATGGCATAGGTAATCGAGCCGAATTCCTCCATCAAGCAAATGAACCGCCCGAGGTCTTCCTCCGTCAGAGTCCTGGTTTCCATACGGTCGATAATCATCTGCCGGTCCTGTTCCGAACAACATTGCAGCAGGTGTAACAGCGGAAGCGTGGCCTTGCCTTGGCGGAGGTCCTGTCCTAAGGATTTGCCCAAGTGTTCTCCGTTGGCGGTATAGTCGAGTGTGTCGTCAGCCACTTGGAAGGCGATCCCAAGATGTCGACCGAACCGGAAAAGCGCATCCTGCTGGGCCTCTGAGGCGTCCGCGAGAAGAGCGCCCATGCGACAAGCGGCGGCAATCAGCCCGGCCGTTTTGTATTCGACGATCTTCAGATATTCCGCTTCTGACATCGAGGGGTTGCCGTTGTAATAGAGCTGAAGCACTTCGCCTTCCGCCATTTTCTTGCAGGCCTCGCCCAGCACTTCGTTAATCCCGTGGTTCCGAAAACCGATGACCTGGCAGAAGGCTTTGGAGTAGAGATAATCGCCGACGAGAATACTGATTTGGTTG
>JAKDNQ010000456.1 GCA_030456405.1 Nitrospira sp. | reverse complement strand
AAATGTTTCTCGATCAAGGCCACTTTGGCCCCCAGACTCGCGGCGATGACGGCGGTGATTAACCCCGCAGTCCCAGCCCCAATGACCACAATGTTATAACGCCCAGCCGGTTCAGGATTGACCCAGTTCGAAGGATGCACGTTGCTGACGAGTACGCGGTTATGCTCGTCGTTCGGCAGCACGAGGCTCTCTTCACTCGGATTCATCGCACCGATCTTCTCTGGTGACTGTATGGCCATCTCGTCACCCTCACGTTTCTTTTACGCTTCACGTTTCACGCCTCACGTTTCACGGGGCTTGCAATCATGCCGGTTTCCCAGACCACTTCTTATATAAGCTAGGCACAAGCGCCAGAAGCCCCAGCAAGACAAATGCTCCAATCACCCCGGGAGACGCAATATCTTTCAAGGAATTGATCGTGCCGAGTTGCCGGCCTGCGTAGGCATAGACGAAGGAGCCAGGAATAATCCCAAGTGCCGTGGCTGCGACATACGCGCCGACATTCATGCGAGTCAGGCCGGATACCAGATTCACCACAAAGAACGGAAAGAGCGGAATCAGCCGGAGTGTCAGAAGGTAACTAAAGGCATTGTTCGTAAAGCCCTGCTGAACCGGGCCCAACCACTTCCCAAACTTCCGCTCCACCCAATCGCGCAGTAGGTAGCGGGAGGCGAGAAATGCGAGCGTCGCTCCCGTCGTCGCACCCAGATTGACGAAGAGTGTGCCCCACACAAACCCAAAGAGAAACCCGCCTGCCAGCGTCAGGATCACGGCGCCAGGAAGCGAGAGCCCCGTCACGGCCACATAGATCAAAACGAACAACGCGGCGGCTGCGGCAGCATGTGTTTCGGTAAACGATAACAAGTAGTCGCGATTGTCCTTGAGCGACTGCAGAGAAAGAAACCGGCCCAGATCGAAATAGAAAAATGCGGCCACCGCGATTCCTATCGCAAGGACCACGGCAATTTTCCCGGCACTCAGCCCGCTTTTTGCTTCAGAAGATGATATGTCGTTTGTCATGACGCTGTGTTCCCGTATCATGGGGACTCCTTTCCTGGCTGTCAATGTGGCCGACTGCCTCTCAGTCGTCCGAAGACCCATGGTCTTACAGTACCCGCGCCCTGCCCCGCGCACATGCGTGCTTACCATCGGGCTACAATGGTGTTTGGATGTGAAGAGTTGAAAACGGCAGCAGAGGCAACTATCGTGGCTGGCAGTCGTGGAGATCCCGATCCATATCGGGCCGGCCGAACGTCCGTTCGACTGGATCGATCGTCCCATCCTGGTTGCGGTCGAGCTCTTGAAAATGGTCGTGGGTCAACTCAAGAATGTCCGGGTTTGGAACGCTTCCACCAAGATGATTCCGACGAGGATCGTAGCGCTGAGGACTTTCCAACATGCCGTAATACATAAGATCGGCCCTTGGCTGCACGACGGCTTTCGGTAGAACCCTTTTATGAATGTTCATACGTCGTGAGTGCTTCGACCTCTCCGGTTTGAACTCCGTCGGTACCGACTTCGCCTGTTTCTGGATATCGTCCGGTTGGCGCTCCGTGTCAGTAGGCACGGATTTCTTCTTGATACGTTGGATTGGCGGATTGTGCCCTTGCCTAGATTCTTGCTTCGCCGACTTGATGGAGACAGCGACCGGCACAGACTCCTTCGTGTGTGTTGTTGCCGCGATCGTGCGCCCGGCCATAGCCGCGAGTATGACGAAGGAGCCGACCACCCCGAATACAACACATTCCAAGATACGCCGACCCATATCTCTCCCAAATTGTGCCTTCTCGCAAGTGTAGCAGGTCTGGCCATTGTTAGGTATTAGAATGAGTTACACGATACCTAGGGACAATAATTTCCCGCCGCATACTTGTAAGACAGGACCTTCTTGCCCTACTCTGTACGGGGAGGCCGGCCTATGGATGAATCGAGCCGCTTAACAAAGACAAAAGAACAGTGGGCGAAGGCCAGGCGCGGCGGTGAAGAACGAGAGGTGTTTTACGAAGGAGACGTCCGCTTGCCGCCGGGGCAACATCTCGTCGAGACCTGGCCTATACTGGACTTGGGGTTCAAACCTGACGTCCCCTTGACCGACTGGAGCCTGACCATCGGCGGGTCCGTGACCACCTCCATCACCTGGACGTGGGAACAATTCTTGGCACAGCCCCAATTCAAGGACCTGTCGGACTTCCATTGTGTGACGAGCTGGAGCCGGTTCGACAATGAGTGGGAGGGGGTCAGCTTTAAACACATTTTGTCCGTGGTAAAGCCGCTGGCTTCGGCGAAGTTCGTGCTCTTCAAATCGTTCGACGACTACACCACTAATTTGCCGCTTGAAGCCTGCGACGATCGAGACGTGCTCCTGACCTACAAATGGAATGGCAGACCACTCACGAAGGAACATGGAGGCCCGGTCCGCGTGATTGTTCCGAAGCGCTATGCCTGGAAAGGCGCCAAGTGGGTGAAAGAGATCACGTTCCTGGATAAGGATGAAAAGGGGTTCTGGGAAGTGCGGGGCTACTCGAACAGCGCGTTCCCCTGGGAGAACGATCGATATGGATGAACTCGTCTAGCAGGATGCTGAAAAAGCCCGCCAGC
>JAKDNQ010000021.1 GCA_030456405.1 Nitrospira sp. | reverse complement strand
CCCATCCCCACCGACGGGGATGTCGCGCTACAGCAGATGAGATTGGGCGGGGCGGTCAACGTGCAGCAATTTGTCTGGCTGGAGGAGGTCATCACGCACAATCTGGATGATCTCTTCCCCGGCTTGGACGTTATTGCATCGTACCCATTCCGTATCACGCGAGATGCAGATGTCGCTATCGAGGAAGATGAAGCATCCGATCTTATCGCGGCGGTGGAGGAGCAACTCGATCAGCGGAATTTCACGTCGGCCGTTCGTTTGGAGTTGGGTGCGGAGACTCCAGGCCATATCCGCGAGATTCTGACAGGGCACCTCCAGCTACCGTTGTATCTCGTCTATGCAGGAAACAGCCCGATCGGCATGGCCGGGATTCGTGAGCTGTATGCCCTCGAGCGCCCTGATCTAAAAGATTTGCCGTTTGTTCCGGCCGTGCCTTCCTGCGTGAGCAAATCAGGCAGCCTCTTGGCTGCTATCCGTCAACAGGATCTGCTCTTGTATCATCCCTATGACAGCTTCATGCCGGTCGTGGAGTTTCTCCGAGAAGCCGCAAACGATCCAGACGTCCTCGCCATTAAACAGACCCTCTATCGAGTCAACCTGAAATCGCCCATTGTCGATGCGCTGATGGAAGCGCGCGTCAACGGCAAGCAAGTTGCCGTGTTGGTTGAGCTCAAAGCTCGATTCGATGAGGAGAACAATATCGAATGGGCCCGGAAACTTGAAGATGAAGGGGTACATGTTGTGTACGGTGTGCGCGGGCTCAAGACGCACGCGAAGGTCTGTCTCATTGTCCGGCGCGAACCCGAGGGAATCCGTCGCTATGTCCATCTCGGCACCGGAAACTACAACGTCGTCACGAGCCGTATCTATACCGATCTGAGCTATTTCACGTGCGATCCCGCCATCAGCCGCGATGTGTCCGATCTATTCAACTCACTGACCGGGTATTCCCGCATGCACTCCTATTCGAAACTGCTGGTGGCGCCGCTGGCGCTCAGACAACAACTGCTCGATCGGATCGAGCGCGAGACATGCCGCCATCGTGATCACAATGATGGCTATATCGCCTTCAAGATGAACGCGTTGGTCGATATGCGGTGCATCCAGGCCCTGTACCGAGCGTCGCAAGCAGGAGTCCGGATCGATCTTCAGGTGCGGGGTATTTGTTGTCTGAAACCAGGCGTCCAGGGTCTTAGCGAGACCATCACCGTCACCTCGGTGGTGGGGCGTTTTCTGGAACACGCGCGGATCTATTATTTTCGTCACGGTGGGCAGAACGAGGTGTTGATTGGGAGCGCTGATCTGATGCCGCGCAACCTGGATCACAGGGTGGAAGTGATATTCCCTGTGGAAGACCCTCGCTGGCGCGAGGTCATCGCCAATGACATTCTCGCGGTCGGGCTGCGGGACAACGTACAAGCAAGACGGTTACTTGCTGACGGGACCTATGAACGCATACAGCCGGCAAATGGTGAAGCAGCTGTGAATTCTCAGGAATGGTTGTTGACTCACTGGAAATCTCGAGCGTAAGGGGCCGAGCAGTTTCATGAACAGTAGCCACCATTCACAACCTAGCGCAGTGAGCATGCACGACCCGATTTCTTCCGATCCCGGCCTAATCGTCCGACATTTCAGACAGATTGTGCTCTGGCCTCTGCAGCTGATGCCGATCCGCGATGATATACCGATCCAGAAGCACTGCGACTTTATTCAGACACAGAACCTCAACAACCTCTGGCGAGAGGTGGAGGACGAATTTACCGGCGACCCGTCCCTGTTTCAGGAACGGCACTACAGCGAATTCATCACCTTCCTCCCCTCCGTCCAGCGATTTCTCTACGGCGAGGGCGCAGGCCGCGGGACCGGCGTCAACCAAGAATCGCCCATTCGCGTGTTCCGCCGCACCGATGTGGCAAGGGTGCGGATGACCTACCCCGATCCCAGAGCTGTACCGATCACCTTCGAGGTGGCGCATGTGGATTTATATTTTTTCTACGACATCGACATCGTCATCCTTGCCATGGAGATCTTTGCCGACGATCTCCCGCTGACCTGTGTAGAGGACACCATGCTTCGTTTTGCCAGAGGGTATCCCACGTATTGGGAACCTGAAGGACACGGTGGTCACTGTCTGAAAAAGGCAGAATGGCTCGCCCAGGATGGCACGGTGCTGGCCGTCTCCGACTACGAGAACAAGGAAAAATACTTGTCTTTCGCTTGCCGGTACCGAGCGCCATGCATTGCCTCTCACTGGGAATTTCTGTTCGAACCGCTGGTGCTCCACCATTCAGGCAAGCCCGGCCTCATCCGCTATCGGCAGATCGAGTCCCATCTATTACCGTTGATGGCCTATCTGACGATGGACAATCCTGCCGCGCTGACCCGCGGGAACTTCATACGGCTCGGGCTCGCCGCCGCGCCGGAGCCGTTGGACTCTCTGCCCTATTCCGAACAGCACCTGTGCGATTTCGAAGATCGCTACTTCTATGACCGCTATTGGGACGAAAAGGACTGCGAGCGTCCGGGGACCCGCTTCATCTGCAGCGGGCGCGTGTTCACGGAGGTGAGCGACCGCAGCGAGCGGTTTTTGGTCACCCGGAAGACGGGTCTCGAACAGTTCCGACACGAGTATTTCATGCTCTTTCTGATCTCCCACTTTCATAAGGCCTCAATGCTCATGTTGTCCGACCGCCTCGTCGATGCGCTGAACCGGCTGGACCCCGGCAGCCTGGAATCAGTCAGGAATTTCCAGCGCGTAACTCGACAGCTCCTCGGCGTGTTCCTGCGTTTCACCCATCGGTACTGGTTCCACGATGTGTCGGAACACACCCAAGTGAAAGAACTGTTTCACGTAACGAATAGGCACCTTGGAACGGCCCAATTATACGCCGAGGTCCGGGAAGCCATTGAGGATATGAGTCAGTATCTCGACAGTGACGTGCTGCGCCGGCAGGGAGAGACGATGGTGCGCCTTACTGTCGTCACCACGGTTGGTTTGATCGGCATGGCAGCGACAGGCTTTCTTGGCATGAATGTGATCGCCGAGGCCGATAGTCCGTTCGTGAGAAAGCTCTTCATTTTCCTGCTCGTCCTGGTCATCACGATAGCCGTGACTATCTATGCGGTTCTGAAATCGCGGCGTTTGTCAGAGTTTCTAGAAAAGGTATCCGACGAGCGCGTCCTGGTGAGAGCCAAGTTTGCAGCATTCCTTGACGTATGGAGAACCAAACACGAACGCCTGCGTTGATACGATGCAGAATTGTAGGTGACCGACCGGTTTCGCTGACTTTCACCCTGAGGCCGCGATGGAACGACATCTCGATGTCGAGCTGAACGATCTCAAAAAGAAGCTCTTACTGATGGGCGGCTCAGTCGAATCTCAATTACAGGACGTCTTGCAAGCGTTGACTGAGCGCAATGCAGACTTGGCGATTCGAGTCGTCGAAAATGACCTGCTGATCAATATGCTGGATATCGAAATCGACGGGGAGTGCCTCCGCCTCCTCGCCCTCCGTCATCCGACGGCCGGCGATCTCCGATTTATCACGACGAGCATGAAGATCTCCACCGAACTCGAACGGATGAGCGATCTGGCTGAAAACATCGCGGAGCGGGCGATCGAGCTGAACGAAGAACCTCAGCTCAAACCCTATCTCGATATTCCAAGAATGGCTGAGTGGACGAGCCGGATGGTCAAAGAGTGTCTGGATGCCTTCGTGAATCGCGATGCCGAATTGGCGCGAAAGGTTTGTCGGGACGACGGCTTTGTCGATGGCCTCACGGAGCAACTGTTCAGAGAACTTCTCTCGTTCATGCTGGAAGATTCAAAAACCATCGCGCGCGCGGCCCGCCTCATGTTTATCGGCAAGTATTATGAGCGAATCGCCGACCACGCGACGAACATCGCTGAGCTCGTCGTGTATTTGGTGGAAGGCAAGATTATCCGGCACACGGCGGCAGAGCGATGAGAGAAGAGCCTACATCATTCACGAAGACTTCTACTCGCAACTGCCTGCCTGTGCCGTCCACACGCAGACAGGCCGATACGCCGCTTCGACAAGCCTGACGGCGGGGGCTAGCCTCTCAGTGGTGAACATACTGTTTCAAGTATGCCTTTTCTCGTTCGCAATCCGACCCCTCCTGTGGCCTGAGCATCGTCACAGACAAGGGGGTCGGACCTGGAGTGCTCCTCGATTGCCCCGGTTACTTCCTTCCTTTTACTGTGCGTTGTTTTGGCTGTAGGCACCTTCTTAGACGATAACCCAAGCTCCAGACTGTCTGGATCACAGGTATGGATCTAGACGCACATTGGCCTAGTTTTTTTCTGATATGGGCAATATGCAAGTCGATCGTCCGGAGCTGGATCTTGCTTGCTGGATGCCACACTCTATCTCGTAACTCTTGCCTGGACACCAGTCGCTCCGGCTGCGAGGCGAGTATCCAAAAAATCTCAAACTCCCGTTTGGTCAGTGGCAACACCTGGTCGCGATAGCGCACTTCATGACGCAATTTATCGCACAAGAGAGAAACAACTCGGAGATATCTGCCGTGAGAAGAGGGATCTGTTTCACTCTCCATCGGAACAATCCTTGACCCTGCCGTCACATCGCGGTAGACAGTCTCCCGCTTCACACTTTCTTAACTTGCTAAGTGATCTCTTATTGGCGTTACATGTACTTAGATATTCGGTTAAGTTGCTGTAAACCATCCGGTAGCAAACCTGGGAGCAGGAGCGACAAGAAGGGAGGCAGCCATGTCAATATTGGAAGATGTCTTGAAAGGTTCGTGGGGTACGGCATTGGTGGGTGTGGGCATTGCACTCGTTGCGCCTACGGTATTGCCGGCGGTCGGCGCCGCGATCCGCCCGTTGCTGAAGGAAGCCATCAAGGGGGGTCTGCTGCTTTACGACACGGTCAAGGAATCGGTTGCGGAGGCCGGAGAGCAGGTCAATGATATGGTGGCGGAAGTCCGAGCGGAAGCCGAAGAGGGTGACGGATCTCCAGAAACTCCCAGGCGCAAATCGCGAGCCAAGAAGGGGGCTGAAGCGTAAATTCAGCGAGCCGCTTTAGAGTTCAAGGAGAAGACCATTGAAATTGGAAGATGTTCGTCTTGTTCATGCCCTGCCGGGGAGAATTCGATTTAAGCTCACCGGCATGAAAGGAAATCCCGACCAAGCAAGGGATATCGAGATCCGACTCGCGACGATTCGCGGAATGCATCGCGTGGAGGCAAGCTCGTTGACAGGAAGCGTCGTGGCGACCTTCAACCCGACGCTGTTGGAATCCCTCGATTTCCATTTTGCCGTCGCGCATGCGCTCGGTATCTCGCCGTCTGACTTGAACCCGGAGTACTTGGGAAAATGGTACGCGGGCGAATCGAACGGAACCCCGAATCCTCTGACAGGGATCGAAGATACCTGGCGTCTGCTGATTCCGATCGCATTACTCGCTCTCGGTGTGCGAGGCATTATGGTCGCAGATAAAGTGACCCTCCCTCAGTGGTACGACTACCTCTGGTTTGCCTTCGGCACCTATTCCGCGCTGAATCCATCCACAGCCACGGCGACGGCGACGCGGATAGTCCAATAATCCTTGCTGATGAGGGCCTTTCAGGGAGAGGGCCGTTGTGTTTTTTGTGGCGAGGTAATTCGGATGAATGAGCTGAACCATCTCAACCGGTGTCATCCTCGTCACCGAGGAAAGAGCTTGCTCGCGTCCTATCATGTTCGATGTGAATCATGAACCATGCCGCATCACTGAAAGACGGCACGTGAGAGGAGATTCTAAAGAGTGAACGCAACCCGACGGGCTAGACCTATCCACCGTCCACCAACCAGGCGCAGAAGTCATCAGCCGGAATCACAGCGGTTGCCTCCTACCTTGCCGGCTATTCGACCGAAAACATTACCGACATCAGAATGGGCAGCCAGCGAGGTCATTCATTCTATCAAGGGACGTGCCCGTCTCAAGCTCCCTGCCCTGAAGCGTTACCCTACTCTCATACGACCGTTGGAATTGATTTTGGGTAAGTGCCCGGGCATTCTCGGCGTGTCGGCGAATCAAAGCTGCGGCAGCCTCACAGTCAGTTTCGATTCGACCCTATGGTCCCCTGAGACGCTCTGCGCTCAACTGAGCCGCCTGTCGAGCGGGACACTTCGCGATTTGCGAAAAACTATGGCTTCAGACGATGTCGGTTCGACCGAAGAATCGAATGGAGCACACTTCGAATTAACATTGTCGACGGCAGGCCTGGCCTGTCTGGCTGCTGAAGTGTTGGCGGCGCCACTGGTTCCATTCCTTTTAATCGGAAGCGCCCTCCCGATGTTTACTCGCGCCTTCGACGCCTTTGCCCGCCGCGATGCGCTGACGGTTGACGTACTGGATGCCTCCGCGACCATCCTGCTCGCCTGTCAGGGGCAGTTCCCGATGGCGCTGTTCATGGTCTGGCTGGTGAACTTGGGGGATTACATTCGGGATGTCACCGTGATGCAGGCGCAGGAGGCCGTCAAGGAGGTCTTGGCCTACCGCCGGACGCCCGCATGGGTCGTGCGCGATGGGAAGACGATGCAGGTAAACGTTGACGAAGTGCAGGTGGGGGAAACGGTTGTCGTCTATCCCGGGGACCGTATTCCAATCGATGGCACCGTGCTGAAAGGCAAAGCCATTGTGGATCAGCAGACACTCACCGGTGAGTCGCTCCCGATTGAAAAAGGTGCGGACGACGTGGTGCATGCCGCGACCGTGGTGCAGGATGGAAAGCTTTATATTCGCGCCGACTCTGTTGGCGACGATACGGAAGCCGCCAGGATCGTGCACATGGTACAGGACGCTCCGGCGCATGAAACGCGTGTCCAAAACTATGCCGAGCGCTGGGCCAATGAATTGGTTCCCTACAGTTTCGCCGGGGCCGCAGCAAGCGGCATGATGACGCAAAACCTCACATCCAGCGCATCGGTGCTCGTGATCGATTACGGCACCGGTATCCGCATTGCGGCCCCGACGGCCGTGCTGGCATCGATGACGAGAGCCGTCCGGCAGGGGATCCTCATTAAAGGCGGCCGGTACATGGAGCAGTTGGCGGGAGTCGACGCCATCGTCTTCGATAAGACCGGGACGTTGACGGCAGGCTCACCGCAAGTGATGGAGATCTACAATTATAATGGAATCAGCCGAGAAGACGTCCTGGGCTTGGCGGCTTCCTGCGAGCAGCGCTTGACCCATCCGGTCGCGCAGGCGATTGTCCGGGCCGCTGAGAGCCGAGGAATTGCCATCCCGGAACGAACGAGTTCTTATTACACTATCGGACTTGGTGTGGAAGCGGATGTCGATGGGCATCTCGTTCATGTCGGATGCGAGCGCTTCATGACGTCGAAGCGGATCGGCGTGTCCACTGCCGTTCGCCAACATTTGAATGACATTGCCCACGAGGCCATGTCGCCGGTCTGTGTGGCGTTGAACGGCGAGTTGGTGGGAACCTTGGCCTATGCAGACCCCATCAGGCCGGAGTCGGCCGGCGTGATCGAGCATCTCCGTCAAAGGGGAATCAAACACATCGCCATGCTGACCGGCGATCATTCTCGCGTGGCGGCAAGAGTGGCGGCGGCGGTAGGTATTTTCGACCTGGTCGCCGACGCCTTGCCGCTGGATAAGGTGGCGTACCTCAAGGACCTGCAACGGCAAGGGTATCGAGTGGCGGTTGTCGGAGACGGCATTAATGATTCTCCGGCTTTGGCCCATGCCGATGTCGGCATCGCCCTCAGCGGTGGAGCGGATGTGGCGGAGGCGACGGCCCATGTCGTACTGTTGAATGGAGGCCTGTGGAAATTGCCGTTGGCGTTGGACATCAGCCGGGACGCGTTGCAACTCATCGAGCAGAGCTGGAGAATTATTTCCGTGCCGAACACGGTGGCCTTGGGCCTCGCGGTCTTCGGTGCGATTGGAGCGGGAGTGGCGACCGTGCTGAGCAATGGCTCGGCTATCCTGGCGACAGTCAATAGTCTGAGGCCGCTTTGGGCAGAGGGAACGACTCGCCCCAGACAACCTGGTTGCGAATTAGATCAAGGCAAGAATGGCGCGCTCGATGACGACTTGGGCTAAGGGCCCTACAACGACTTCCGACCAACGGGTGGAAGGTCGACGGGGACGCGCCGTCTCTTCATTCAGACAACCAGAGTCCTTGAGGGCGCCGATAATGTGGTAATGGTTGGTGAGTTCCGACTCGAAGAGCACCAATACGTTTCCCGTGAGGGCATTCGCTTGCACATGTGAGACGCCCCGCATCCTACCAAGCGCCGCTTCGATCTCACCGGCTTTCTCAGGAGACCCCTTGATCTCTGAAATTTTGATGCGAAGCCGCCCTTCCAACATATGGACATAGCTGGTTCCCTGCATCAGACCCTCCTCGTTGATAATTCACAGCGTAGAGCCATTGCAGTTCGCTTTCTTCTCTCCACACACGTTCCAGCATAGCTTGGGCAGGTTACAGCCGGTTAAAAGCAATGTTAGATCGGTGTAAACTTTGCCAGGGCATAAACCAGGCAAATGATCAGTGGGACGGGAAAAGGGGTCGGGGTGCGTCGGCGCGAAGCCGGAGGCGAGTCGCGAATGAAAGAGTCGCACAAGGTAAGACCTAGCCAGTCGCCTTGGCCTCGCGTGATGCGTGTTGTCGGGCAACCGGCAGGACAAAGGGTTCACAGAGGGACAACCGGGCGGTGTATGGAGCTCCGAAAACATCGCGGAACGGGCGATCGAGTTGAACCAAGAATCTCAGCTCAAACCCTATCTCGATATTCCGAGAATGACTGAGTGGACGAGCCGGATGGTCAAAGAGTGCCTGGATGCCCTTTGTGAATCGCGATGCCGAACTGGCGCGAAAGGTTTGTCGGGACGACGGCTTTGTCGATGGTCTCACGGAGCAACTGCTCAGAGAACTTCTCTCGTTCATGCTGGAAGATTCAAGAACGATCACGCGGGCGACTCGCCTCACATTCATCGGCAAGTACTACGAGCGAATCGCCGATCATGCGACGAACATCGCTGAACTCGTCGTCTATATGGTGGAAGGCAAAATTATCCGGCACATGGTCGCAAAATGATGAGAAACGAGCCCGCATCATCCCTGCAATTGCCTATACGCCGCTGACGCCCCCTTTTGACCTCCCAGGCGAGACAAACTCCGCCTCGCAGCTTCACGCGCCTGTCTCGCGTGGTGGCTCCGCGATTTCATGAAGAGCCGCCATGAATAAGACAGGCGTGAAGGCTGGGTTCGAGATACCTAACGGTTCGCGCGGCATCCGGCGAGAGTGAGTCACAGGCTTCCCGTTTAGCCAGTGTGGCGCGCGCGCCGGGGATAGATCATGCGCAGCTATACACCTCATCAAACTAGTGGCATGCTTTCCAGATCCGGCGCTCGCGCTGCGTCGTGAAATGCTGGTATCGAGCCTTTTTAAGTATGTGGCGGAGATTCAAGAGATCGAGGACAGGTATGCTTTCAAATTCCGCCGCTCGGAACCGCTCATGATGAACCAAATCAGGCAGGTAAACAAAACACACCGGATAGATCAAATAGACCAGGCCGACCAAATGAATAAGCGAAGCTGGCGGACTTTTTCAGCATCCTGCTCAATGTCGCAGATGGAAGAGGCGAGAAGCCATCCCTAAAGCAGGCGGAGGAACTCAGCGGCGCGAGCGTCTAAAAGTGGTAGGCGACACCGGCAAGAATGTTGACGGCATCGTACACGCCACTGAGTCCAAAGCCGGTGGGATCGAGGTTCGTGATCGTGGCGTAATTATATTTCCCCTCAACAAAGAGCCCCCATTCTTCAGTCGCCAGCACTTTTAATCCTGCTTGTAAGTTAAGCCCCGGCACGACTTGACGTCCGTCGATCTGGCCGGAACTGCTGAAATAGAAGGCGCCGCCGCCGACACCGACATAGGGTTGGAAGGTTGTCCCAGGATAACGAGCCACCACATTGAAGACGACTGTGATTAACCGGAGCGAACTTTCGGTCAGAGACAATGTCGATTTCAGGTGTTCTTGGACTGAGCACTGGTTAGTGGGCGCCGGAAGTGGGCAAGCTGGGTTGAAGTCGTGTTTGATAAATGTAATGCCCTGTTCCGTTGAAACGGTTTGTGTCTTGATCGTCGGAGTCGTCGTAAACGCTTCCAACTCTACCCCCAGCCAAGAGAAACCCTGGTCGTTGAAGAAATATCCAGCCTTCCCGCCAAAGAGAGCAGACTGGTTGAGGGAAAGATTCGAAGACTGAAAGTTCTGGACTAATGTGTCTCCAAGGATTCTGTTAGCAGTGGTGAACCCGTAACGTTCCAACGCCAAATTCTCCCCGAAATTATTCATGGTGACATCCTTGAGCGGTTGGGCGGCGCTATAGCCTCCATAGGCCCCGACATACCATTCACTGCGAGCCTGCTCAACCTGAAGGAGGAATACCGTCACCAACACAACACATGCTACGAACCGATTCAATTCATCCTCCCAGCCCCAATGGGTGAACTCTGCGCGCACAGGTCCGCAAAACCAGTCGACAAAAGTCCGGGCCACCTTATTCCGCGCGCAATAACGTACCCATTACGCAAAGATTAACATTCGGTTAATTCGGTCACGACCGATGCAAGACACGCGGAGGGCACAAACTCACAGACGGCGATGGACGCAGGGAAACGAATGAAAGCGCCGAATCGATCAACGGATTTCGTATGTAAACGTGCGCGGCGTCTTGTCACGCACAAGATCCATTTTCACTTTTTGTTCGTCCTTCATCTGCTCGAGAGCGGTCATGAGCATGCTCGGATCGCGGAGTTCCATTCCATTGATGCGTTTCAATACATCGTCCGTCTGCAATCCCATTGTCGTGTACAAACTGTCGGCGCGCACAGCCTCAAGGAGGATGCCGTTGAACCGCCCATCGATCATCGATATGACCGGCTGGGCTTGCAAGAGGAGGAGAGGGATGTCCGAGAAAGTCTTGGACAGTTCGCGACGATCGAGGATGTGAATCGGCCGACTACTGCCCGGAGAGGAGACGCTGGAAGCCAGCGACGCCATCGGCCTGACCCCGGCAAGGCCGGTGATATGAGCGGGCTGAGAGGGAGCAAGCGGTTGTCCCTGTTCCGGGAGAGGCGGAATGCGCCGCGCTTGTTCCAAGTCGGTGAGCATCGCCAGGTCAAGCCATTCCTCTTTCCCCCTGTCTTGGAACAACACACGAGTCTTTTCTATGGAAACGATTTTCCCCACATTGGGAACATGGTCATGGAGATGCAGCAACTTCTGTTGTTTCGTTAATTGATCCTGAACGATCGCCATCGGCCTATCGCCCATCCCGAGCGCCGTACCATGTAGCACTAGCTTCTTGCCGACTTCGAGAGGCGGTCCCAATTCAGCGCCTGCCGAAGATCCTGCCCCCCGCGAGAATTCCGCGGGCAGTGCGAACAGACCGCGAGTCATGATGTCCTGTGCCAACTGCTGAGAAGAGACGGAAGGCCCGATGGTATTGTCCTGAGAGGGCAACGGTGGGGCAAGCGGTTCCGGCGCGAGTAGCGCGTGGCTGACAAAGGCGTTCACGATATGCGCGGCGATGAAGGTCGAAAGACCCAGATACAGGGCGGCCACCAGCTTCCGCGTACGAGAAATCGGCAGAGTTGAGCGCATGGTTTTTCCTAGCAACAAGCCGACATCCAGGGCAAGAACAAAATGGTCTTCACGACAAGCATTTACGAGAATTAACAGCCGGCAAATATCTCGATAACAGTTCCGTAACGACCCCCTAGTATCTCTTCCATAGTTACGATTGAACTTCCGGAAAGCGAGCCGGTCGTTCATCCGGCAGAATGTCGAGAAAGACGTCCCACTGGTCCGGGATGTAGAACGCTTCCCTGTCTAGAGACCTCGCTCTCTTTGTCCCGGGAAGATATGGAGCATGACGTACCAGTTGGGGAAGGTCCTAGTCAGGATAGCTGTGTGCGTCGTTTGGCTTATGGCGACGACAGAAGTAAGGGGAGAATCTCTGAATCGCCAGGATCCAGGGACCGTGTCTTCGTCACGTAGCGAAAGAAAGTCATCTCCCCCACGCACAGGTGACCAGGAACGGCTAAAGAACGATGCGGGCGCGAGACAAGCCGAGGGCGGGGTAGCCGGCACGAACGATCCTGTCCCGAAACAAGACGGCCAGCCGGAGCCGAAAAAGCCGGGATCCATGACCCTCACGAAATTCAACGTCGAAGGCAATACGATCTTGACTCAAGACAAAATCGACGCGGTCCTCGCCAAATATACAGGCGCTGTCTTTCAATTCAAGGACGTCGACCAGGCGAGAGGCGAACTGGAGAAGGCCTATCATGAGGCGGGGTACCCCACCGTCCTGGTGAATCTTCCGGAGCAGACCATCGAGCAGGGGAGCGTCACCTTACAAGTGATCGAAGCCCCTCTCATCGAAATCAACGTGACAGGGCAGCAGCACCACAGCAAATACCGTATTCTCGAAAAAATGCCGTCTCTTCAGATCGGAACAGTGCTCTATGAACCCACGTTCGCGAAGGAACTCTCGGCGATCAACGCAAACCCGGATCTCCAAGTGGCGCCGGTGCTGAAGCCGGGCACGGAGCCGGGAACCGTGAATCTCGAACTCAAAGTGAAGGATCGCCTGCCGGTCCACGGGAAGTTGGAAGCCGATAACAGGGGACCGATCACGACCCCTCAAAATCGGTTGGTGGCGGAAGTTCAACACACCAATCTCTTCGGCGGCGACGAAATTCTCACGCTCACTACTGTCCAGACGCCGACGGATTTGGGGGCGGTCCAAAACTACGGAGCGAGTTTCATCTATCCGGTGAAATGGCCCGATCATCTGCTGACCGTGTACGCCTCGAAGGCGATAAGCCAATCGGTTTTGGCAGGGGCGCTCATTCCAGTCGGAGGAGGGGGTAATGTCCTGGTCGCCGGCAATGCGACCATCGCGGGGTTTCGCTATACGTTCCCGCTGTTTCCCGGATCCGAGAACACGCATCAGCTGTCGGCCGGGGTCGACTATAAACGATTGGACCGAACAGAAGCGACGTTTCCAGGCGGGGGGACGGCAGTCGTGTTGAGTCCGGTCCAGTATACCCCGGCGTCAGTCGCCTACACAGGTTTCTATCCGGATCGATGGGGCCTGACCAAACTGGCCCTGTCGGCCAAGGGATATGTTGCCGGCACGATCCCCGGCGGCGCGAAGGAGGATTTCTCAGGGGATCCGAACGATCCGATCCTCCTGCCGGGCCTTCGTCAAGGATCGACGGGGACGTTTGCCGTGCTGCAGGGGGGCCTCGATCGCGTGCAGCCGTTGCCGGAAAACTTTGCGCTGACGCTTCATACAGACGGTCAATGGGGCACCCAACCGTTGATTCCTGCCGAGCAGTATTTTGCCGGAGGCTTCGATACGGTCCGAGGCTACCTCCAATATGAAGCCATTGCCGACCATGGCATTCGCGGTCGCGCGGAACTGACGACCCCGGAACTCCTCACCATCCCGATCGATCGAATCTGGCAGCGCCGCCGTAGCGCCGATTATACCGTCAGAGTCAAGTTCGCGGCCTTCTACGATGCCGCTCAGCTCTGGGTACAGCAACCCGTGCCAGGGCAAATATCACAATTCCGGCTCGAAGGGGTGGGGGGCGGGATTCGAGTGAAGTTTCCCAAGGATGTGGGGCTGCTCATTATCGATCAAGGAGTCGCGCTGCATGATACCCCCAACACGAAGCAAGGCGATACGTTCGTGCATTTCTCCGTCGGTCTCATGTTTTGACGGACTAGCCTAGGAAAAGAACGACATGACACGCACACGAATGATCGCAAGCCTGATTGTCTTCGCCTATCTCGCGCAACTGGTTGTCGTACCCATCCTCCTGGCCAATCCAATGGGACCCGCTGTAGTCGGAGGCGAGGCGACGGTGTCGGGCCTCGGCACCTCGGAGGTCACGATCGCTCAGGCATCCCAGCAGGCCATCATCAACTGGCAACAGTTCAATATCGCGCAAAACGAAATGACGCAGTTCATTCAGCCGAATGCCGAGGCGATCGCGCTCAACCGTATCTTCGATCAAAGCCCGAGCGAAATATTCGGATCGCTGCGCGCAAACGGATCGGTGATCCTCCTCAATCGCAATGGAATTCTGTTCGGCCCGAATGCGCAAGTCAACGTCGGCGGGCTGATCGCCGCCTCCCTCAATCTCACCAACGCCAATTTTCTCGCCGGCCACTATCTGTTCCAAGGGACGGGCGTCGAAGGACTCGTGAAGAACATGGGCGTCATCAATGGGTCGCAGGGAATCTATCTGTTGGCGCCTAACGTCGAAAACAGCGGGGTGATCGCGAGTCCCGGCGGGAACATCGTCTTAGCCGCCGGCGCGAAAGCCTTTCTTTCCCACCGGCCTGACGGGCGTGGGTTTCTCGCTGAACTCTCCAATCCTCTCGGTCAAGCCGTGAATATGAAGGATTTGATCGCGGACGGCGGTACGATCACAGTGGCCGGCCGGGTGGTCAATCAAGCCGGTGTAATCAAAGCCGACAGCGTCCGCGAGCAGAACGGAAAAATCGAACTGCTTGCCAGCGAAGCCGTCACGCTGCGGGACGGGAGCCGCACACTCGCGCGCGGAGATCTAAACGGCGTCTCGAACGGGGGGACGATCCTTGCCATCGCCGACCTAAAGAGCGGCACAGCCGACTTTCAGAAGGGAGCACTGATCGACATGTCGGGGGGCCGCCAGGGTGGACATGGCGGTTTTGCGGAGATCAGCGCAGCCAGCGTCAGTTTGCGCGGTCAATTCATGGGGACTGCCTTGGGAGGGTATAAGGGGGGGCGTGTCCTCATCGACCCGATTGACCCGATTTGTGTCACAATCAGTCCCTGCACGACGTCCACCGTCGATCTGAGTGAGTTCGCCCTGTTCGAAAGCAAAGGGCTGTCGGCGATCACCTTTCAGTCGCCCGCAGGCAGCGATTTGGTCGTGACCGGGCAATACGATCTCGGCGCCGGGTGGACCCTCTCCGGTACGCCGGGCATCTTGACCTTCCTGGCCGGCGGCAATTTAATCTTCGACAATGCGTTCCTGACCAACAATACCTCGAACACCAGGTGGGACTATGTCGGCACAGCCGCAACGGGCGACGTGCGTTTCAATAACTCATTCCTGGCCACAGGGTTCGGCGGCAATCTGACACTCACGGCCGCTGCGCCTGGCGGGAACATCAATCTCGTCGATGCCTTTGGAAACCTCTCTGTTCTGAAGACGTCGGAGGCCGGAGGCAATATCACCCTCACGGCGGGACACGACGTGATCAGTCCGAGCGCCGACATCTCGTTCGGCCTGTTGGGCGGCAGTATTTTCCCGAACATCTTGGGCGGCATCCGATTGGATGGACCGGGGAATCTTACGATTATCGCGGGAAACGATGTCAGGGGCGGCTTAATGCAGGGAGGAGTGCTCACTGGACCAGGGTTCGTCCTCACGAACGGCACGGCTTACGTGACCGCAGGCCGCCATATTGGGGCTCCCAAGCTAGCCGGTGCCGATGCCACGGCCCCCGACGAGTACGCGAACCTCACGCTCGGTACGGGAACGATCAGCCTCACGGCTCAAACAGGAAACATCTACCTCGGAAGGGTGCAAGATAAGGGCATAACAGATACCCTCACCAGTGAAACTATTACAGTCGACCCTTCCAACAAGGTCGTCCTCCAGGCAGCTCAAGACATCTTTCTTAATCCTCGAAAGGTCGGATCTTTCGAGGCGGCACGAACGGTGAGCGCGACCTATCCTGCATCATTTCATGCCAGGACCACGACCGGCAGCATCTTCGTCGGAGAAGAAAGCCTCACGTTCTGGCCCTCGACGACAGGAGCCATCACGTTCTCAGCAGGGAAAGACCTGATCGGCCTCCAGAGGCTGGATACGGTCCCGGATGTGAACTATGACTATATCTTTATCGGCTTCCCGAACGTGCCGGGCGGACATTGGCAACTTGTGAATTTGAAGGAGGCGATGAAGGATCCGGCGCTGGCCCCCTTTGTCTCGACATTCACGTTGGACGCCTTCAATGGTATTCGCAAACCGGACAACAACAATGGCGGCAGGACCGTCACGGTCCTGACGAATCCGCCGAATATCACGATGCTGCAGACAGATCCCACCCTCATCAATAATCAGCCGTTCGACGGAACCGGTTTCAATTCGACATACCTCAAAAACACGGCCACGAATGTGCCACCGCATAGCGTTCAAGATGTCGTCTTTGAAGCACGATCCGGCGATATCGAGACGCTCGTGTTGAATCTACAAAGCGTCCCCTTCCGCAAGCGGGTGACGATCGATGCGGCCAATAATATTGAGGCTGTCACCGCCAAGATCGGAGTGCCTGAAGGCGTCGAGGCGAGAGTGCATGCTGGGAATAGCCTGAATATGAGGACAGCGGGCACGTTGGGGGTGAGCGGCGCAAGCGATTTGACGTTCAGCGGCATTGGGACGGCCAGGGTCGTCGTCGGGGGACTATTGGATCTGGCCACCAGCACGGGGATCAACTTTCGCTTTCTGCCGGATCCAAGCCTCGATGTGAACAAAGGCGGCTTTCTCGACCTGTCGGTCGGTGGATCGATCAAGATGGATTCCTCTCTGATCGCCTCATACAACGGCGCATCCATCTCTATTCATGGACCAGGGGCCGTTCCCATTCTGGACATCAACGGCAATATCAGCGTCGACAACGGCAAACCGGTGGCCGTGACGGGTCAAGTCGCGCAAGTCGGTGGCCGATCCGTCATCCAGGTCAACGGCAAGACCCTGGAGTTCAAAAACGAGACAGTCGTCTTAGATGGAGCACAAACCCTTGCCGACCTGGTCAACCCCGTGACGGTTCATCTGAGTATGGTCGAGCAGGGAGGAGCGCTGCTTGCCAAAGACGGGCAGCCCTACCAGGTCCTGCGCGCAGAAGTGCCGCTCGATGCAGCCAAAACGTTGACGGGATTCGATCCAGTGTTGGTCAATGGACAATTGGTGCTGGTGGCGCCGGACGGCTCGGTGCTGCTGGCGCCGGCCGGTCAAACGGCCAAGACACAGTCGTTGCCCGGATCCGTGGCAGTCGGGTCCAATGTCTCATTCAACCCCAATACGACGGGCGCTCCGCTCGGAATTACGACATTGGGTGGCGGCGCCATCGATGTCTTGGCCAAAGGCGATATCAACGTCGAGAAGTCTCGAATTTCAACATTTCAAGGTGGAGACATCACCCTCATCTCGACGAACGGAAACATTAACGCGGGCAGCGGCTCTCGGAATGAAACGGTGGACCAAGTTATCGAGCAGGACATTGACGGCCAAAAGGTGACGTTCACTATTCGGGTTCCGGCCAGCGGCATTTCGACCTTCCATCCTGACGATCCGAGGCCGCTCAAGTTCATTGAGTTCAACGATCCAGAGATCACGGCCCTGAAGAATCAGGCCTCGAGAGAAACGTTTTTCGGCCGCACAGCCTCGGCCGAGGCGCTTCTTAAGAAGGCCAATGAACTGCAGGCCCAGCGCCAGCCGATCTTCAACGAAACCCAGTTGAAGCCCTATATCAATTCGCTGAACTTAGGCGATGTGAACCTGGCGGCTGAAACCGGCGCCGTGGTGATCCCCTCCGCCGGCATTCAAGGTCGAACCGTCCAAATATTTGCTCCGAGAGTCGACAACCAGGGCGGTCAAATCATCGGCAACGTCATTATCCCGCCAACGGTCAACGTCAGCGGTCCGCCCCTGAGCATCACCGGAACCGGAGCGGGGGCTGTGGCGACGCCGATCACTCCGGTGTCCGGAAGCACGGCGACCGCCTCGGTCTCCTCCACCACGGCGGCGGTCAGCACCTCTGCCAAGTCTTCTGATTCCGTTCAGGAAACTGCCGCCGGGGTGGCCAGTGAGAAAACGCGATCTCAACAGGTGGCCTCCAAGAAAAACGATGAAAAAGATGGGAAAGGCCAACTCGCGAAATCGGTCCGCGTGAAGCGCGGGGTGGTGATCCAAGTCGATGTCAAGCCGGCCAGTTAACAGGATGCTGAAAAAGACCGCCAGCGGCGTTCTCGTGTCGCTCAGAGGCTCAACGTACCGAAGCGTACGCCTCGCCTCTTCGCTCGCTGCGGCCTTGCTGGACGGCCTTTTTGAGCATCCTGAACCTGTTGCGACATCGGCATCAT